>JBMLRS010000516.1:0-673 GCA_049240905.1 Elsteraceae bacterium | reverse complement strand
CCTTTAAGGACAACCCTTCCGTCCTGTTTGCGGCGATCGGGAATTCCTGCGTGCTGACGCCGCATGACGGCGAATTCGCCCGGCTGTTCGACGCGTCCGGCGACAAGCTGGCGCGCACCCGGCGCGCTGCGGCGCTGAGCGGCGCGGTCGTGCTGCTGAAGGGGCCGGACACGGTGATCGCGGCCCCGGACGGGCGCGCGGTCGTCAACGCCAACGCCCCGCCGGATCTGGCGACCGGAGGCAGCGGCGACGTGTTGGCGGGATTCATCACCGGCTTGCTCGCTCAGGGGATGGATGCGTTCGAGGCGGCCTGCGCCGGGGCCTGGCTGCATGGCGCGGCGGCGCAGGATTTTGGTCCGGGGCTGATCGCGGAGGATCTGCCGGAGGCGTTGCCGCCGGTTTTGGCGTGGCTGCGGCGCGAACGCCCTTCCCAAATCGGCTGAGAGGCGAGAAGCTTCCGCAAAAATCAGGGAGGAAGCGATGGACGGCGCGCAATTCACCAGCAGAGGTCCGCTGACGACCGATCAGGTCGCCCGCTATCGACGGGACGGCTTCGTCGTCGCGAAGGCGATGTTGGACGCTGATCTGGTCGCCGCCTGTCTGGAGGCGCTGTCCGGCATCGCGGAAGGCAAGGCGCCGGTCAGCGATGCCCGCGCGATGCTGGAGCGCGCGA
>JBMLRS010000515.1:0-3897 GCA_049240905.1 Elsteraceae bacterium | reverse complement strand
CTGCAGCTGCGGCCGGGAACCAACGTCGCGCTGATCAACGCGATCAGCCACGTCATCGTGACCGAGGGGCTGATCGACGAGGCCTATGTCCGCGAGCGCTGCGACCTGAATGATTTCGAGAGCTGGGCGCGCTTCATCGCCGCCGAGCGCAACTCCCCCGAAGCGACCGAGGCCTACACCGGCGTTCCCGCCGCCGAGCTGCGCGGCGCCGCCCGGCTCTACGCTTCCGGCGGCAATGGCGCGATCTATTACGGGCTGGGCGTGACCGAGCATAGCCAGGGCTCCACCATGGTGATGGCCATGGCGAATCTGGCGATGGCGACCGGCAACATCGGCCGCGAGGGGGTGGGCGTGAACCCGCTGCGCGGCCAGAATAATGTTCAGGGGGCCTGCGACATGGGCTCCTTCCCGCATGAGCTTTCGGGATATCGCCACGTCTCGGACGACGCCACCCGGCATATCTTCGAGGATCTCTGGGGCGTCACGCTGGACGACGAGCCGGGCCTGCGCATCCCCAACATGCTGGACGAGGCGGTCGGCGGCTCCTTCAAGGGCATCTATATCCAGGGCGAAGACATCGCCCAATCCGACCCCAACACCCAGCATGTCACCGCCGGGCTGGAGGCGATGGAATGCGTCGTCGTGCAGGACCTGTTCCTGAACGAAACCGCGAAATACGCCCATGTCTTCTTCCCTGGGGCCAGCTTCCTGGAGAAGGACGGCACCTTCACCAACGCGGAGCGGCGGATCAGCCGCGTGCGCAAGGTGACGCCGCCGCTGGCCGGCAAGGATGAATGGCGCATCACCATGGAACTGGCCCAGGCGCTCGGCTACGAGATGGCCTACAAGCACCCCAGCGAGATCATGGACGAGATCGCCCGGCTGACTCCCACCTTCACCGGCGTCAGCTACGCCAAGCTGGAGGCGCTCGGCTCGGTCCAATGGCCCTGCAACGACAGCGCGCCGGAGGGCACGCCGCTGATGCATGTCGATCGCTTCGTGCGCGGCAAGGGGCGCTTCATGATCACCGAATTCGTGCCGACGGAGGAGAAGACCGGCGCCCGCTTCCCACTTATCCTCACCACCGGGCGGATCCTGTCGCAGTACAATGTCGGGGCGCAGACCCGGCGCACGGCCAACTCCACCTGGCATGAGGAAGACGTGCTGGAGATCCACCCGTTCGACGCGGAGAGCCGCGGCATCAAGAGCGGCGATCTGGTCGCGCTGGCCAGCCGCTCCGGCGACATCTCCCTGCGCGCGGAAGTGACGGAGCGGATGCAGCCCGGCGTGGTCTACACCACCTTCCACCACGCCGAGACCGGCGCGAACGTGATCACCACCGACTTCTCGGACTGGGCGACCAACTGCCCGGAATACAAGGTCACCGCCGTCCAGGTTCGGCGCACCAACTACTTCTCGCAATGGCAGGAAAAGAACCGGGAGGAGGATGTCAGCCTCCGCCGGATCGCGAAGGGGACGCGCCATGCAGCGGAATGAGGGATCCAAGCGGGTCTGGAGCCAGGTCACCCGCTATCGCGGCCCAGCCGCGGCGCCGAATTCCCGCGAGGTCGCGGTCGAGACGCCGGTCAATTTGCTCTATGGCGGCCTGCCCTATGCGGTGATGATGGCCTCGCCGCTGGATCTGGAGGATTTCGCCGCAGGTTTCAGCCTGACCGAGGGCCTGATCGAAAGCGTGGATGAGATCCGCGCGATCCGCCGGGAAGACCGCGCGGACGGCGTTCTGCTGGACGTCGAACTAACTCCCGGCCGTTTCCGCGCGCATCTCGCCCGCCGCCGCAGCCTGTCGGCGCGCACGGGCTGCGGCGTCTGCGGCGTCGCCAGCCTGGAGGAGACTCCGCGCGCGAAACATCCCGTGGAATCCGCCCCCCTGCCCGCCCCCTCGGCGATCGAGCGCGCGGTCGGCGCGCTGGAGGCGCGTCAGCCGCTCAATCTGCTGACCCGCGCGGTTCATGCCGCCGCCTGGTGCGATCTGAATGGCCGGATCCTGGAGATCCGCGAAGATGTCGGCCGGCACAACGCGTTGGACAAGCTGATCGGCGCCAGGCTGCGCGCGGGGGCCGGACCACAATCCGGCTTCATCCTGATCACCAGCCGCTGCTCTTTCGAGATGGTGGAGAAGACCGCGATCTTCGGCGCCCCCGCCCTGGTCGCCCTCTCCGCCCCCACCTCGCTGGCGATTGAGCGGGCCGAAGCGCTGCATCTGGCCCTGTTCGCGATCGCGCGCGACGACGGCGCGGTCGCATTCACCCAAGCCTCGGACATTCAAGCCCTGGACATCGCCTCATGACCCTGGACCTGCATGACCACGACGAGAAGCTCGCCCATATGGCCGAGCAGATCGCGGCCTTCTTCGCCAGCTACCCAGCGGAGACCGCGCCAGCCTCCATCGCCGAGCATATCAACCAGTTCTGGAGCAAGAAGATGCGCCAGGATTTCTGCACGCACTACGACGCCGATCCCAGCGCGCTCACGCCGCTCGTCGCGAAGGCGCTGCCGCTGATCAAGCGCTCGAAGGCTTAAGCCCGCGCCGGGACCGCCATCGGCTGATCGTCCGAGGGTTTGGGATCGATCGCGAAATTCAGCAGCGCGGCGATGATTCCAGTGACCACCGTTCCCGCCCAGAGCAGCGAGTAGGAGCCGGTCAGGTCGAACGCCAATCCGCCCAGCCAGGCGCCGAGGAAGGAGCCGATCTGGTGGCTGAGGAAGCAGACGCCGAACAGGGTTCCGAGATTGCCGGTGCCGAAGATCTTGGCGATGAGGCCGCTGGTCAACGGCACGGTGCCCAGCCACATGAAACCCATCGCCGCCGCGAACAGCAGCACCGAGGTCGGGCTTTTCGGCGCCAGCACGAAGGCCGCGATCACCAGGCTGCGAAAAAGATAGAGCCAGCCCAGGATCTGTTCCTGCCGGAACCGGCCGCCCAGCCAGCCGCAGGCCCAGCTGCCGGCCATGTTGAACAGGCCGATCAGAGCCAGCGCCGTGGCGCCCAGGCCGATCGGCATTTCGCACAGGCTCAGATATCCGGGCAGATGGGTGCCGATGAAGGCCAATTGAAAGCCGCAGGCGAAGAAACCGATCGTCAGCAACAGGTAGCCGCGATGCCTTCCGGCCCCGCGCATCACCTCAGCTAACGGCAGGATCGGCCGAACCGAGGCCGCGGTCGGCGCCGCCTTGGGCCCGTCCAGCAGAAACCCCAGCGGCACGGCGATCAGGATCAACCGCGCCAAAGCCAAGAGTGACGCCTCCAGCCCCCAGCCATGGGCGATCGCCTGGGCGAAGGGCACCACCAACACCTGCCCGAGGGAGCCGCCGGCGCTCACCACGCCCATCGCCATGCTGCGCTTCTCCGGCGCCGCCTGACGGCCGACGGCGGTCATCACCACGCCGAAGCTGGTGCAGCTGATCCCCGCCCCCACCAAAAGGCCGATCCCGATCACCAGCATCGACCCGGACCCGGCGACCGCGGCCAGACTCAGGCCGCCTGCGAACAGCAGCGCGCCGAAACCCACCACCGGCGCCGACCCGTAGCGATCGGCCGCCGCGCCCGCGAAGGGCTGCGCCACGCCCCAGACCAGATTATGCAGCGCCACCGCGAAGGCGATGGCGGTCACCGGAACGCCGCGCTCGAACGAGAACGGTTCGATGTACAGGCCGAAGGTTTGTCGAATGCCCATCGCCGCGCTCATGATCAGCGCACCGGCGATCACGATGAGCATGGACTTGCTGAGACCCAACGAACCGACGCGCATGGCGGACTCCTGCTATCGCCATTTTGTCGGTCACGCAGGGCGCGCGCAAATGAGAAGAACTCGGGGAGCGATCAAGAATTTCTGCAGGCGCGCCGCCCCTACCCCTGGTCAGGCGCCATCAGCTCCA
>JBMLRS010000514.1:0-9581 GCA_049240905.1 Elsteraceae bacterium | reverse complement strand
TATCCCGCGCACAAACTGCCGCTGATGGCGGAGGGGCCTCTGCTGGCGACATTGCCGATCCATCCGGATCAACGCCGCGGCGAGCAGCCGGCGATCACCGGAGCCCTGCGGTTCCACATCGTTTCGACGCAGCAGGAAATGGAGCGGAAATTCAAGCCGGAGCGGCTCGCCGAAAATCTTCTGGAAGGCGGGCGGCTTTAAAGCCGAAGGGGAGAAGCCCGACGCCGTCGATCGCCGCAAAAAAAGAAGCCCACTGTTTTACAGTGGGCCTGACGCCATTGAGCGCGAGCAAGCGTCATTAAAGTTCCCAACGATTTATGTGTGGGTTCGCTTTTTCAATGCTGGGCGCAAATTTGCCGCACCAGACTCCATAGGGTTTTCATCCGCGCGCGATCGGCTTCAAACGACTCTTGATCCCGCGTCGCCTCGCCCCCATGGTCTCGCGCGCAAGAATTGGGAAAATCAGATGAGCGGAACGGCTGTGAAGACGGATGTGGCGATCGTGGGCGCGGGGCCGGTGGGGCTGTTCGCGATCTTTGAATGCGGCATGCTGCGCATGAAGACCCACGTGATCGACGCGCTGGACGCGATCGGCGGGCAATGCGTGGCGCTCTATCCGGAAAAGCCGATCTATGACATTCCCGCCCATCCCGCGATCGACGCGGCCAAGTTGATTGAAAATCTCGAGACCCAGGCGGCGCCGTTCAACCCGACCTTTCATCTGAACCAGCGGGTTGAGGCCTTGGCGAAGCTGGAGGATGGCGGCTGGTCGATCGTCACTTCGGCCGGGACCGTGATCGAGGCCAAGGCGGTGATCATCGCGGCCGGCTGCGGCGCCTTCGGGCCGAACCGGCCGCCCCTGGCCGGCATCGCGGCCTATGAGGGAAAGAGCGTCCATTACTTTGTGAAGCGGCGCGAGGATTATCGCGGCAAGCGCGTGGTGATCGCCGGCGGCGGCGACTCGGCGGTTGATTGGGCGATCTCGCTGGTGGATGTGGCGGAGCGGGTGATGGTTGTGCATCGCCGCGCCAAGTTCCGCGCGGCGCCGGAGACGGCGGCCCAATTGGCGGCCTTGGCCGAAGCCGGGCGGATCGATCTGGTGACGCCTTACCAACTGGCGGGCCTCGAAGGCGCTGACGGAGAACTGACCGGCGTGGCGGTGGAGGATCTGGACGGCGGGCGCAAATTGCTGGCCGCTGATCGCCTCTTGGCCTTCTTCGGCCTGGCGATGGATCTGGGGCCGATCTCCACCTGGGGCCTGAACCTGGAGCGCAATCACATCGCCATCGATCCGTCGACCGCGGCGACCAGCGCGCCCGGCATCTTCGCGATCGGCGACATCGCCACTTATCCCGGCAAGCTGAAGCTCATCCTGCAGGGCTTTTCCGAGGCCGCCGTCGCCGCCCACGCCATCCACCCGTTGGTGTTTCCGGGCGAGGCGCTGCATTTCGAGTATTCGACCAGCAAGGGGGTTAAGGCGTAGGCGATGCGTCCCTGCCTCTGCCGTCTTTTTCTCTCTCACTTGATCGGAATGTTCGCCGCTTTCGCGGGGTCGAGCGTGTCTGTCGGCTTGATCGTGCCGTGCATCGAGAGGACGAAGGCCACCACCGAAAGCTTCTGAGCTTCGTCAAGTAGGGTGGGATCATTGAAGGGCATCAACTGCATGTAATCGATGAAGCCCTGCACGTTGACGAACTTCGAGGCGATCTTCGCCTCCGCGCCCCAGATCGGGGTTTGGAATCCTTCGCCCCGTTGACCGTCGGCGCCATGACAGAGCTTGCAGGTCTCATCGTAATGGCCGCGCCCTTCGGCAATCTGTTTCGACTCCTGCGCGGCGATCGCGTTCGACAGGGCAAAGCCGCCAAGCAAGACAACCGCGAGGCCGCCGATCAAGGTCAAGGCAAGACTAAGACGCATGGATTGACTCGTATGGTTTTGAGCCGCGCAAGCGCGGGCTAAGGGAAAGCCTCGGTGGCGGCCGGGCGTGAATGGCCCGGCCGCCGTGAGTTCGCTCGCTTAGACCACCTGGATCCGGAACTTCGGAATCGACCAGTTCGCCATCCCCAGGCTGTTCAGCGGGATCTGTTCAGGTTGAGAGACGCCCGCGTTGTCGGTCGTGCGCGTCTCGATGACATGGCTTCCCGCCGTCGCATCCCAAGGGAAGCTGAAGCGGACCCAAGTATATCTCCCGAGGTTCGGTTGCTGGATCGTCGCGCGCTGCCAGGGGCCGCCATCGATACGATACTCCACCGTGTTGACCCCGTGCTGAGGCGCCCAGGCATAGCCGCGCATGGTCTGGCGGCCTGCGCTTAGCTTTGGCAGTTCACCCTTCTTCAATGGATAGTTGACCGGCACCGAAGGCGACTTCTCGAGCACCAGAGGCACCGTCAGGGTCGATTTTGGCGGCATCCAGGTCACCATGGGGCCCTTGATGTCCGCCGGCGTGACGCCGGCCAGGAACTCGTCGTTGTTGGCGTCGAACGTCGGCGCCGAATAGCTTGGCCCGATATAAACCTCGCCCTTGGTGTTCAGGCGGGTCCAGATGCGCTTGTCGCTCACTCGGATCTCGGTGACCCATTTGATTGACGCGGTGCCGCCCCAGCCCGGCACGACGATCCGCACTGGCGCGCCATGGTCGGGGGTCAGCGGGTTGCCGTTCATCGCATAGCAGACGCCGATGTCTTCGGCCCGCGAGGCCACCTCGGAGTAGGGCATCGGTCGGCCCATGTCGTTGCCGTCGACCCCCGACCAAAAGAGCACGGTGACCGCGTCGGGCTTCACGCCGGCGCGGGCGAAGATCTCGCTCATCGGAACATACTGCCACTCAGCCTGCCCGACGGCTCCCATGACCCAGTTGCCGCCGCTCACTTCCTGGCCGGTGAAGCCGCCTTGCTCCCAGAACAGGGTGCGGCCGTTGCCGTGGCACTCCATCGTCGCGATGATGGAGCGGGATGGCATTTTCAGCAGATCATTGTAGCCGATCTCGAACGGCCGCTCGACAGACGCGCCATGCACCTTGAGCTTCCAGTTCTCGCGGGCGAGCGCTGGTTTGTCCTCGACGCGCGGCGTCGGATAGTGATTGCGGACGTAGAACTCCTCGATAGGCGTCATGAACGTCGAGAAGTCCCAGTAGTTTCCCGAGCGCACCGTGGCGCCGATGTTGAGGACGCGGCTGTCATCCTTCAGGATGATGCGCCGCGGCGGAGCCGCCGGCGTCGCAGAGGGCGCCGCCGCCGGAGCTGCGGCTGGCGCTGGGGCGCTTTGCGCGAAGACTGGGGAAGCGGCGACGCCAAAGGCGGCGGCCGAGACAAACAGGCTTCGGCGATCGATGTTGGTTCCGTCCTTGAGGACGCGAGTGACAGTGGCGGCGTCTTCCGCCTGATGGCGATCTGAACCCATGACATCCCTCCCGGATGATTCTCTCGCGGGTGGGCATCCCCCCGCGATTTCATCACAGGCGTACTCAACCGCCCCTGGGAGGGCAAGAAAAAATGGAGTTTTTTCGTTCTATTTCAATGACTTGTTAAGATTTCTGAACAGAGTCTACCGGCGATGTTCAGGTTTCTGAACATCGCCGCCCTCGCCAAGGCCAAGCGCTTTCATCCGCGCCCACAAGGTCGTGCGGGAGACCTTCAGGCGAGCCGCGGCGGCGCCGATCTTGCCCCCTGTCTCGAACAGCATTCGCTCGATGAGCGCGCGCTCCGCTTCGCCGCGCGCTTCCTTGAGATCAACGGCCGTGCTCGACGGAACCCGGCTGGTCAGCAACAGCGCTTCGATGCGATGGAGCAACGAGGCCAGTTCGAACGGCTTCGAGATGTAGTCTCCCGCGCCGGCCTTCATCAATCGAACTGCCTGATCGATGTCGGCATAGGCGGTCATGAACAGGAAGGGCGGCGCGCGATCCTGGAGGCGGATGGTCTGAAAGACATCCTCCCCCGTTCCGTCCGGCAGGCTGAGATCGCAGATCACCGCGTCAGGCCTCCGGGTTGATAACCCATGCACGGCGTCCGCGCGCAAACGCCACCAGACGACCTTCGCGCCTTCGAGAGCAAGCCTCTGGGTCAGGGATTCCCCCATGATCGGATCATCCTCGACAAGGGCGAGCATCGCGCCTTCAAGCGGCATGGCTTTGGTTCCTTTCCGCCTGAAGCGGTAGCCGCACCGTGATCGACGCGCCGCCAAGAGTCGATTTTCCAGCGGTTATCTCACCGCGCAACTCCATGGCCAGACGCCGAGAGACCCATAGTCCCAACCCCGTTCCCTCGCCGGTCGATAGCGGCAGCGAGGATTTTCCGCTCAACAGATCTGAGGCGGCGGCGGTTAGTCCGGGGCCGCTATCCTCAACGATCAGGATGAGGTCATGATTGAGTTTGGTGATGACGACGCTCGCGTCCCCGCCCTTCGGCGTCGCCGCGACGGCGTTGAGCAGTAGGTTCAGCAGGATTTGGCGGATCGCGGATGTTGGCGCGTTGACGCTGTCCGGAATGTCATTGCGCCAAGCGAGCCTGACCGACCGCCGTTCCAATTCTGAGCGAGCCAGCAGGCGCATGTCGTCAAGATCAGCCGCGGAGAGTTCTCGGTGCTCGGGATCGGCGCGATAGGTGGCGAGCGCCGTCCTGACCACGTCGCGTATTCCGCGAAGACCGCGCTCGACGAGATCGACGGAGCTTTGCCGGATCGCCGGCTTGTCACCATGGTGCTTCAGCGTGTCGATGGCGTTGAAGAGGCCGCCGAGCGGATTGTTGATCTCGTGCGCCATGCCCGACGCGAGGCGGCCCAGGCTGGCCACGCGCTCCTCCACGGCCAATTGACTCGCCAGTTGCTCGCGCTCGCCAAAGGCTTCGATCAAGCTGTTATACCGCCGGAAGAGCCGCGCGAATTCGCTGTCCGGATGACCCGCCTCGGCCAACGCGATCGGCTGAAGCGGCCCGGCCACGGTCTGTCCAATATGGCGTGACAATTGCGCCAGCGGCGAGAGCATGCGTCGAATCGTCCAGTACGCGAGCGTGGCGAGGGCGAGGGTCAGAACCGCGTTGGTCAGAAGAAGCGTCCGAAGCACGTCCGCTCGTTCCGCGATGAGATGGCCGATCTCGTAGTCCGCGAATATCCGGCCGATGTCGTGGCCCTGATGGCGCAAGACCCTCTGCGCATGCGCCTTCCCGTCTCGCTCATCGACCATCAGATTTTCTCCGACCGGGAAACGTGCGGCGAGGACGGGTTGATATGCGCCGAGCGGCCAATCCGCCGGATTGCTCGCCGCAATCACGCGCATTCCGGGATTGACGACAACGACGACAGCCCTGCCGAAGCCGCCCGCCAGGGCCGTGCTCCGTTCGATGGCGTCATACACTTCCCAGACGTCCTCTCGCAGAACGTAGGGCAGAACGGCGGAGGCAAGCCCTTCGAGATAGGTCGCCGACAAGGCCGCAAGATGGCGCTCCTGGGTTTCCTTAAGCCGGTTCAGCACGGCCTGCGTGATGACCGCGCTGACGGCCATCATGAAGATCACGACGACGGCCGGAGCCCTGAAGGCGAGGGGCCATCGTCTGGGATCCCAGGAGCGCATCCCTCAGCCTTCGCGACGGATGGTCGCGACGCGCGCGGCGATGCCGTCGAAAAGCGTCGCATCGGCTGTCGCAAACCCGTCCAACTGCAGAAAGCCGAGCGCTCGTCGGCCAACCGGGTCGCCCGCGATCGCCAGAAGAGAGTCGCGCAGACGGGCGATGCGGGGATCGCCGGCCATCGCGGAAGATGTGGCGATAGGTGGGAAACCCATCCAGTCGGACTTCCAGATTACGCGCGTGCGCCGGGTCAGCGCCGGTTCAGTCTCCGTCATCACCTCCCACACATAGCCATCGACGCTCCCGGACTGGGCCAACCCGGACGCGACCGCGCGGACGACGTTACGATGGCCGTACGTGAAGAAGCTGCGGCTGAAGAATGTTTCCAGGCGGGATCCGAGATCCGCGATAAGGGCGCGGGTGACAAGAAAGCCCGAATTGGAGTCGGGGTCGGAAAAGGCGTGCACGTCGCCCTTTAGGTCTACGATGCCGCGCGCCTCCCGGTCGGCGGACGTGATCAGGTAGGACTGATAGGTCTTTCCGCCCCGCCAGATCGGGACGGCGACAAGATCGAGTTGCGATCGGTAGGCTACGAAGGGGTATCCGCAGATCCAGGCCGCGTCGATCTGGCCGGCCACCAGTTGGGAGGTGATCTCCTGGTAGGTGCGCTTTTGGACGAGCCGCACTTCGACGCCCATGGATTTCGACAGATAACTTTGCAGCGCCTCCAGCAGCGCGAGATCGGATGTCAGAAAAACTGGCGTGAGGCCGAACAGAAAAGGTTGCTGAGCCTTCAGTCTGGTTGGCGTGAAAAGGCCGATCGAGGCTGACCCTGCGGCGATGAGCAAGTGGCGACGCGAGACGACCGGACGGGATCCGCCTTCGCCAGAGCATTTCTGGTCGTTAAGCGGTGTCTGCGTCATGCTCCTTCCGAACATTGCAATTTTTTCTGACAAATTGCGTGATATCGGCTTGAGCGTCAAACCTCACGTTGACCATCGCTTGGACGCTTTCTAGGCAGTCTGAAGTCACCAAGTTCGCATTTTCGTATCTCCCAGAGCTGAATATCTGGGGCTGGGAATGAAGCCATGTCCCTCATCAATTTCCAGCGCGCCGCACAGATCACCCTGCCGCAAGAGAGTCGCTATGCGGCTAAGCTGAAGGAGGGCGACTATTTGGAGGTGGAGGTGACCGCGTCTGGGGCGATCTTGCTGCAGCCTATGCGTTTCCTCAGCCGAGAGCTGAGCGCGGAGCAGAAAGTGGAGATTGTGAGCGTCGTAGATCAAGAAAGCGCGGCTTATGCGGCTGATCGCCTTCGTTGACGGCTATGCGCCGGTCGCCAGCGCGCTCTTCGACGGGCTCAGGGCGAGGTTAGCGTTCGATTTTTAGGAGGGAAATGAGCGGCGAGAGGACGCTGTGCAGGGCCGTCACGCGGAGGACGGTGGATTGCTTCACCCCGCATTCTGCGCTGAGCGCGGAATGCGGGGTTCGCAATGACGGCTATTGGCGGAGACCGGCGATCAGCCCCGCCTTACGCCGCTAGTAGCGATACATGTCCTGCTTGAACGGGCCGGAGGTCGGCACGTTGATGTAGGAGGCCTGGGCCGCGGTCAGCTTGGTCAGCTTGGCGCCGACCTTTTCCAGATGCAGGGCGGCGACCTTCTCGTCCAGGTGCTTCGGCAGCACATAGACCTTCTTTTCGTAGTTCTTGTAGTTGGTCCACAGCTCGATCTGCGCCAGCACCTGGTTGGTGAAGGAGGCGCTCATGACGAAGCTGGGGTGGCCGGTGGCGCAGCCCAGGTTCACGAGGCGGCCCTTGGCCAGCACGATCAGGCGCTTGCCGTCCGGGAACACCACTTCGTCGACCTGCGGCTTCACTTCTTCCCACTTGTAGTTCTTCAGCGAGGCGATCTGGATCTCGCTGTCGAAGTGGCCGATGTTGCAGACGATCGCGCGGTCCTTCATGACGCGCATATGGTCGATCGTGATGACGTCGACGTTGCCGGTGGCGGTGACGAAGATGTCGGCCAGCGGGGCGGCTTCCTCCATGGTCGTGACCTGGTAGCCCTCCATCGCCGCCTGCAGCGCGCAGATCGGATCGATTTCGGTGACCATGACGCGGGCGCCCTGGCTGCGCAGCGAGGCGGCCGAGCCCTTGCCCACGTCGCCGAAGCCGGCGACCACGGCGACCTTGCCGGCCATCATCACGTCGGTGGCGCGCTTGATGCCGTCGACCAGGCTTTCCTTACAGCCATAGAGATTGTCGAACTTCGACTTGGTGACGCTGTCGTTCACGTTGATCGCGGGGACGGCCAACTGGCCGGCGCGCGCCATCTCCACCAGGCGATGCACGCCGGTGGTGGTCTCTTCGGAGATGCCGCGCACGTCGGCCATCAGTTCCGGGAACTTCTGGTGCATGACCTGGGTCAGGTCGCCGCCGTCGTCCAGGATCATGTTCGGGCGCCAGCCGTCCGGGCCGATGATGGTCTGGTCGATGCACCACATCGCCTCTTCCTCGGTCTGGCCTTTCCAGGCGTAGACCGGGATGCCGGCGGCCGCGATGGCGGCGGCGGCCTGATCCTGGGTCGAGAAGATGTTGCAGGACGACCAGCGGATCGTCGCACCCAGGGCGGTCAGGGTTTCGATCAGCACGGCGGTCTGGATGGTCATGTGCAGACATCCCGCGATGCGCGCGCCCTTCAGCGGCTGCGACGGACCGAACTCCTTGCGCAGCGCCATCAGGCCCGGCATCTCGGTCTCGGCGATCCGGATCTCCTTGCGGCCCCATTCGGCCAGGGAGATGTCGGCGATTTTGTAATCGGTGAAGGCGGTGGCCATAGGGGCTCCTGAGGGATATGAGGATATAGGGATATAAAGCTATCTTTATATGTCATAGCCGACGCGACCGCTTTTGCCAAGAGGCCTGTTGCTGAGGTCGGCGCCGCAAGGCGGTTCGGAGCGATGATAGTGAACGGCGGAGTTTCGCCAAGATAAGCAGCACTACCTAGTCGTGCTGAACTATGAGAGAGGGATAACTACGAAGAAGAGCGGCTGGCGAACTCGACCAGAAGGTTGTGTTGGTAGAGTTCTCTTGCGGAAAAGTCATAATGTACAGGGAACGAAACAAAGTCGTTGTATTGTCTTTCGTATAGAACAAAAAGATGCGTGTTTTTGATTTCTTTGAAATGAATCCTGTGCCATTGATTTTCTCAGGGAGCGCTGCAAAAGCGGAGAAAAAGAAAATGGCGTCGATACGAGGCAAGCTGATTGGCGGCGCGGTCGCCATCGTGGTGTTCGTGGCCAGCGTGGGGGCTCTGATCTCCCTCATGATGATCTCCGCCATCACCGAAACCGAGAATGCTGCGCAAGCGAAGCTGTCCGTGACCAACGCGCTCGGCGCCATGCAGGCGATTGATGAGCGCATGAGCGCCTACGCCGATATATATGGTCGCCACGTTGGCCTCGCGCAGGCCGTGGCGTCGCAAGACGCCGCCCGGCTGCAAGAGATGGTGGTGGCTGAGTTCAAGGCGCTGAGCGCGCTGGATCCCGCGGTGAGCGCGTTGGAGTTGACTGACGCCAAGGGCGTGGTCGCGATCCGCGGCCATAACCCCGCGCGCAAGGGCGACGACAAGAGCAAGACCCCGACGGTCAAGGCCGCCCTGGAAGGGAAGGCGATGAACGAGTTGACGGTCTCGCCCACCTCCAACGAAGTGACGTTGGACGCGTTGGCCCCGCTGCGTCTGGGCGACAAGATCGTCGGCACGGTGAAGGTCGGCAGCTATCTGCGCGACAAGACCGCCCAGGACATCCGAAGCCAGATCGGCGCCGAGGTGGTGTTCGTGGTCGGCGGGAAGGTGAACGCCTCCACAATCGCGGGCGCGGAGGATTTTCTGCCCTCCGAAGCGGTCAGCGCGCAGGCGAAGGCGGAAGGCTCGCGCAGCGTGGTGGCGCGGAGCCGCGGCGTTGAGTACGACGCGACCTACGCCCAACTCGGCGAGGTGGGCGGCAAGGCGATTCAAG
>JBMLRS010000513.1:0-1026 GCA_049240905.1 Elsteraceae bacterium | reverse complement strand
GGCTTCAGCATGAAGCAGGGCGCTTATCTCGCCTCCGAATATGCGGGCCGGGAGCGCGGGTTCCTGGCCGGCGCCATCGCCGCCGCCCGGCCGCTCACCGCAGCGGAGTTCGTGTCGGTCGGCGTCAATCGGGGCCAGGTGGAGGCCGGCTGGTCGACCTTGCGCGCGCGCCGTCAACTTCACTCCCCCGCCGTTCAGACCGCGATCGATCAGTCGGAGCAGATCTACTTCCAGGAGTTTCAGAGCCTGCGCCAGGAGGTCCTCGCGGCCGCCGTCGACGGCAAATACCGCGTCGGCGCGCCGGACTGGTTCGCGCGCGCCTCGGCGGGGATCAACAAGCTGCTGGAGACGCAGACCGCCCTGCGCGACGAACTCGCCGCAACGCTGGCCGCTCAGTCGAGCGCGGCGACCCGGGTCGCCGCGGTCAACGGGGTGATGGTCCTGATCGCGGCGCTGCTGTTCATCCTATCCATGGGCGTCGTGCTGCGGAGCGTGTTGGCCCCGTTGCAGCGGATGACCGACGTGATGGCTCGATTGACCCAGGGCGACCTTGACGTTGAACTGCCGCAGATCTCGACCCGCACGGAGGTTGGCGCGATGTGGTCCGCGGTCGATGTGTTTCGTGGCAATGCGCGCGAGATCCGCCGGCTCGAGGCCGAGCAAAAACGCCAGGAGCAGGAGGCGTCCGCCCGTCGGGCGGAAGATCAGCGGCGGATCGCGCAGGACTTCGATCAGACCGTTCAGCAGGCCGCCGCCAGCCTGCTCGGCGCGGCCGTTGGGATTCACGGCGTCGCCTCGACGACGGCGCAGCGCAGCGACGACTACGCCTCCAAGACGGTCGAGGTCGCGGCGTCGGCCGACGACATCGGCCGTCGCCTCAGCGGTCTCGCCGCTTCAGTCGAAGAGCTGACCGCCTCGATCAGCGAGATCGCGCGCCAGGCCACAACCTCCGCCAACCTGGCTCAGGGCGGAGCCTCAGAGGTCGCCGAGGCGGCGGCGGAGATCAAGCGGCTGGACGCCGCCGCC
>JBMLRS010000512.1:0-4976 GCA_049240905.1 Elsteraceae bacterium | reverse complement strand
AGCAGGGTCGGGGCGTCTTCGGGTCCATCGATCAGGGCGGTGGCGGTCAAGCAAGCTCTCCTTGCAGCACGCCATCCAGGACCACGGGGTCGTCGTCCAGCAGGACCGTGCAGTTGCGCATGGGCAGATCGAAATGGCCGAGGGCATGACGCCCCGCGGCCTCGTTGGCGCCGGTCGAGAACAGGAAATTGCCGGCGAAGGCGCGCAGCTCCGTCCCGTTCGTATCCCGCCGATCATACATGGTCAGGGAGTCCCACCGCGCCTTGGGGTTCATGCCCCAGCCGACATGGCTGACGGCGTAGGAGTCGCGGTCGCCCCAGGCGGCGAAATAGCTGCGCATCAGCTCCGCGTCCAAGCCGTCGCCCAGCACTTGGGTGACGTAGTCGTCGGCGACCTCCAAGGTGATCGGGGTCAGCAGATAGCGGTTGAAGGTCAGGTTCACATCGCCTGGGGCCAGGACCAAACGACCGTTCACGGTTCCGGCCTTTGGAAAGCAGAGACAGAGCCCGCCCGGCCAATGGGCGACCTGCCCCGGCCGGTCGGCCCAGCCGAACACGCCGGCTGTCGGCGCGCCGGTAAGGTCGATGGAGAGATCGGAGCCGGCGGCGGAGGTGACGCGCATCCGCTTGGCGGACTTCAGTTTCTTCACGCCGGCCAGCACCTTCGGCTTCAGCGCGGGATCCGGGGCCAGACGCTCCAGCGCCTCCGGATGCTCGTTGGAGATCATCATCAGGCGCGCGCCCTGCGCCAGGATCGCCGGCAGCTCCGGCGCGTGCAGCAGCCCCTCCAAGGTCAGGTCGACCACCATCGCCGAGGCCGAAAGCGCGGCGATGATCGCCGGATTGCCTTGAACCGCCGAGGAAGCGCCGGTGGAGCGCACCGCGACGGGCGCGGTCTGAATTGGCGTGGGCGCCTGCACATGGAACCAGCGCAGGCCGAGGCTGGCCAAGGCCAGCTCCGTCAACTGCAGGTTCAGCGCGCGCGACTGGGTTTCGGAGAAAATCGCGACCAGCGCCTGGTCCGGCAATTGGCAAAGCTGGAACAGCGCCCTAAAGCTGTCTATCCACTTCGCCTCGATCCGATCGGAGAGCATGGCGCGCCGCTTGCTGTTGCGTTCAACGAACAATAGCGCAAGATTAGTCGCTGTAAATTCATCTTTTGAAAATTCATGCAATGGGCAGCCCGTGACGAAGACCGCCTATTTTACGGACGATTATCTGCCCTATCTGTTGGTGCAGGCCTGCGCGCACGCGACCCGGCCGTTTCATCGCGCGCTGCGGGCGAAGGGGCTGCTGCTGCCGGAATGGCAAGTGCTTGGGAGTCTGTTCGACCGCGACGGCCAATCCTTGGTCGAGCTGCAGCATCTTTGCCTGATCCCGCAATCCAACCTCAGCCGGATCGTCAGCCGGATGGTGAAGCGCGGCTGGGTGGCGCGGATCGAAGCGGCCACGGATCGACGCCGCGTGACGGTGACCTTGACCGAGCCCGGCCGGGAGTTGGCCCGGCAATTGATTGCGGACGCCAAAAAGCAGGAGGCCGCCGCTCTGGCGCATCTCGCGCCTCAGGCGATCTCGGACCTCAAGACCCTGTTGACCGGGTTGATGGAGAAGAACGGATGACGATGCAGAACGCCGCAGTTGCCGAGCTTGGCAATTACGCCGAAGAAGATGGAACGGTGGACAAGCGGGCGTTCCGCAACGCGTTGGGCCGCTATCCCACGGGCGTGGCGATCGTCACGACGCTGACCAAGGAGGGGGAGAAGGTCGGTCTGACCGTGAACTCCTTCTCCTCCGTCTCGCTGGATCCGCCCTTGGTGCTCTGGAGCCTCGTGCTGACCGCGCGTTGCCGCGACTGGTTCTCGACCAGCGGCGGCTTCGCAGTGAACGTGCTCGCCGCCGGTCAGATCAACCTGTCGCAGCGGTTCGCGGGATCCTGGGACGGGCGCTTCGACGGCCTGCAGACAGTGGAGGCCCCAACCACCCGCTCGCCCCTGCTGAGCGGCGTCGCCGCCTGGTTCGATTGCACGATCGAGCGCGAGATCGAGGCCGGCGACCATTTGATTTATGTCGGCCAGGTGCGCTGGTTCGATCAGCGCGACCATCCCCCCCTGCTCTATGATCGCGGCCGCTACGCGATCAGCGCCGACCATCCAGGGCTCACTTAAGCGGTGGGATTTCCCACGGGGATCAGCCGGCCGCGCAGACGGCGGCCGCGCGCGGGCAGGCCGGCGTAGACCTGCTTGGTCGCCTCCACCATCACCACGCCGGCGATGCGGGAGAAGAAGCGGTCGCCGATCTTCTCCCATGCCGGCGCGGTCGCCATCAGGAAGCGGGAATCGATCGGCGGCAGGTAGAGCGCGTTCGCCCGCTCGATCGGGGTGAACAGACTGTCGCGCAGCAGCCGCTCCAACTGACCCGCCGTATAGGGATGGCCATGGCCGAAGGGCGTGCGGTCGACCCGCGCCCAGATGCCCGCGCGATTGGCGGCGACGACAACCAGCCGACCGTCATCCGCCAGCACGCGCCAGATCTCGCGCAGATAGCGGCGGATCTCCCCGGCCCCTTCCAGCCCATGCACCACCAGGATGCGGTCGATCGAGCTGTCGGGCAGGGGCAGCTCCGCCTCCTCGGTGAGAGCGACGAGGTTTGGGCCCTCCGCCGGCCAGCGCAGCACCCCCTGCCCCTCCGGCATCAGCGCGATCACCCGCGCCGCCTCCTCGCGATAGGGGCTCAGATAGGGCGGCGCGTAGCCAAGGCCCAGCACCGTCATGCCGGTCAGATCCGGCCACATCGCGCGCAGACGCGAGCGAATCATGCGCAACGCGGTCTGCCCCAGCCCCTCGCGGTAGAAATCCCTGAGATCAACGACATCCAAATACATCGAAAGATCCTATAGCATCGGCGCGCCGACCGTCCCCTTCGAAGAGGCCGCCCCATGACCCTGCATGTCGAACCAGTTCCGCTGCTATCCGACAATTACGCCTATCTGCTCACGGACGCTGCGACCGGCAAGACGGCGATCGTCGATCCGTCGGAGGATCAGCCGGTGATCACGCTGCTGGAGAAGCGCGGCCTGACGCTGAATTTCATCCTGAACACGCATCACCACGCCGACCATAGCGGCGGCAATCTGGGCATCAAGGCGGCGACGGGCGCCAAGGTGGTGGGCTCCGCCGCTGACGCGCACCGCCTGCCCGGCCTCGACATCGGACTGGGCGACGGCGATTCCTGGTCCCTGGGTGACTCGGAAGCGAAGATCATCCTGATCCCCGGCCATACCTCCGGCCATATCGCCTTCTGGTTCCGGGCGGACGACGCCCTCTTCTCCGGCGACACGCTGTTCGCCTGCGGCTGCGGCCGGATGTTCGAGGGCAATCCGAAACAGATGTGGGGCTCGCTCTCGCGCCTGCGCGCGCTGCCGGCGGCCACGCGCGTGTTCTGCGGCCATGAATACACCCAGGCCAACGCCCGCTTCGCCCGGTCGGTCGACCCCGACAACCCGGCTTTGGCGCGCTATTCGGAACGGGTGGATCGCCTGCGCGCGGAAGGAAAACCGTCGGTGGGATCCACGCTCGCGGACGAGATCGCAGCGAATCCCTTCCTGCGCGCGGACGATCCGGCGATGGCCAAGGCGATGGGTTTAACGGGCGCCGATCCGTCGGAAGTGTTCGCCGCGATAAGGCAGGCGAAGGATCGGTTTTAGGGAGGACAGTTTGTTCGGCTCAGGCTGAATCAAGCATCCACTCGTCACCGCGAGCGAAGCGTGGCGGTCCATCTATCCAACGATCGGCGTCTGTCACGCTGAACCATGGATCGCCGCGCTTCGCTCGTGATGACGAATATCATATTGATTACAGATACTTACCTCACACTGAGCTTTTCGAAGGGCCGGCAAGCGGGAAGCGGCGGCGAGTTGGCTCGCCCCTTCGACGTTGCCCAGGGTGAGGGAGGCTGTGGCAGGCGCCCGCAAGTGAGTCGATGACGCCGGAGGGAGAAAGGCCGCTTCCCCCCTTCGACAAGTGCAGGAGGAAGGGAAGCGGCTTACGCAGCTTGATTAGTGATTGTTGCGCGGCAGGCCTTCGGAGACGCGTTGGTACTTCACGGCCATTTCCAGGCAGCCGCCGGTCGAGAGCTGGCCGACGTTGGCGCGGTAGATCTCCTCCCAGGGGGTGTTGCTGACCAGGGTCGGCAGCTTCATCTCCTTGCGGCGCTTGGCCAATTCCTCCTTGGTGATGACGATGTTCGCCGTCCGCTTGTTGAGGTCGATGCGGATGATGTCGTTCGTCTTCAGATAGAGCAGGCCGCCGCCGATCGCGGATTCCGGTGAGGCGTTCAGGATCGAAGGAGAACCCGATGTGCCGCTCTGGCGGCCGTCGCCGATGGTCGGCAGTTCGCGCACGCCAGCCTTCAAGAGGGCGTCGGACGGCTGCATGTTCACGACCTCGGCCGAGCCTGGATAGCCCACCGGGCCCACGCCGCGGATCACCAGGAAGCAGCGGTCGTCGATCTTCAGCGACTTGTCGTTGATCCGGTCGTGATAATCCTCCGGCCCTTCGAACACGATGGCGCGGCCTTCGAAGATCCCTTCCTTGCCCTTCTCGGAGAGGTACTTGGCGCGGAATTCAGGCTTGATAACGCTGGTCTTCATGATGGCTGCGTCGAACAGATTGCCCGACAGCACCACGAAGCCGGCCTTCTCCATCAAGGGCTTCTTGTAGGGGCGGATCACGTCCTCATCGACGATGGCGGCCTTCTTCAGATTGTCCTTCATCGGCTTGCCGGAAACGGTGAGGGCGTCGCCGTGGATCTTCTTGGCCTTCAGCAACTCGCTCATGACCGCGGGAACGCCGCCGGCGCGATGGAAGCTCTCGCCCAGATATTCGCCGGCCGGCTGGCAGTTCACGATCAGCGGCAGGTCGAAGCCGACGCGCTGCCAATCATCGATCACCAATTCGACGCCGGCGTGGCGGGCGATGG
>JBMLRS010000511.1:0-1365 GCA_049240905.1 Elsteraceae bacterium | reverse complement strand
ATCAGACTAAGCCCGCTGCTGCGTCGCGCGGCGCAGGAGAAGCTGGCCCCGACTCACCCGGAAGATTCGCGCATCGCCGGCGTCAGCCATGTGATGTGGTGCGACAAGCCGAAGAACCCGGGGGCGCAGGCGCGCAACGCCGTGTTCTACGGCGACAAGGCGATCGATCGCTCGCCCTGCGGCACTGGCTCCTCCGCCCGCATGGCCCATCTGGTCGCCAAGGGTCGGCTCGCGGTCGGGCAGGACTTCGTGCATGAGAGCATCATCGGCACGATGTTCAACTGTCGTGTCGAGGGCGCCTCGACCGTCGGAGGGATGGCGGGGATCTTGCCGAGCGTGGCGGGCTGGGCGCGGGTGATCGGCAACAACACGATCTACGTTGACGACCGCGATCCGCTCGCGCACGGGTTCCTTCTATAGCCGACGACGCAGTCCGACCCAGGCCGAGATTGGCGGCGGCAGGCAGGGGCCGGTCGCCTCCGTCGGCGGCGGCGCCAGCGCGAGCGCCGGCATCGGGAACCCCTCCCGCAGGCCGATCGCCGACGCCGCCCCGTCGATCCAAAGCAGGAAGGCCGCGATCCTCGACGGCTCCTTCAGCGGCGCGCCGCCATAGAAGAAGCCTGCGTTCGGCAAGGCTTGGCGCACGGCCCCCAGCGATTCTCCCTCCGCGGAGATGAGCGAGGCCGAGAAGCTTTGGTCGCATCCTTCCTGTCGGAAGCGCGTCACGCTGTAGCCCGTGGATTGGATCAGTTCTTGATCGCCGTCGAAGCGCCATCCGCGCGCATCGAGAAAGGCGACGAGAGTTTCGCGCGCATGCGCGTCCGCCGGCGGGTGCGGCGCGCCGTATCGCAGCAGTTTCAATCCGAAGCCGACTAGGGCGATCGCGAGCGCCACTGTGAGCCAACGGCCAGCCGACGCCTGGACGATCGGGGAGGGTGGGCGAGGGGTCGGCTTGTCGCGGCCAAGCGCGGCGGCGGCGGCCGCGAGGCCGATCAACAGCGCGTCGAACAGGTTCTGACCCAACGGACCATGGCCGATCGCGTAGGCCTCGGCGGAAATGGCGAGCAGACAAAGGCGGAGGAGATTCGCGGCGATCAGCGCGAGGCAGAGCGACGCCAGCGCGAACGCGAAGCGTCGGGTGAGCCGGGTCGCGTCGCGCGAGCCAAGGGCGGCGCTCAACGTCAGCGCCGGGAAAAGGAGGAAGGCCGTCGCGCAATCCGCGAAAATGATGATGGCGTGACCGTCGCCGAGCCGGATGATGTTGCCGCTTCGGGTGGGAGTCTGCCCGGCCCAGGCCAACAGGGCTTCGACGGCGATGGCGTCCAACGCGAGCAAAGGCTCGGCGAGCAGCGCGCGGCCAACCCC
>JBMLRS010000510.1:0-1393 GCA_049240905.1 Elsteraceae bacterium | reverse complement strand
GCTGCGATTGTCGGTAGATTCCGGCGGACCAAGCACTGAAAGGCATGAGGCGGAAAGATGACAGCGACGCGCAATCCCAAAGCCCGCGTTCTGGCGACGCTCGCGATCCTTCTCGCGGCCTTGGCCTCGACCGTCGGGGCTCGCGCCGACGACGGCGTCTTCACGATCCGCCAGTTGACTCCGGAGACGGCGCTCAAAGCGACCCAGGCCGCCCTCGCCGCCTGCCGTCAGCAGGGCTATCAGGTGAGCGTCGCCGTGGTCGATCGCAGCGGCACGCCGCAAACGCTTCTGCGCGACCGCTTCGCCGGCCCCCACACCGTGACCATCGCGACCGACAAGGCCTGGACGGCCGTCACCCTGCGCCAGAACACCCTGTCGCTGGCGCAGATTTCGGCGAGCGGCGAGATGTCAGGCTTACGCCACTTCCCGCGCGTGATCGCCGTCGGCGGCGGTCTGATGATCGAGGGCGCAGGCTCGTTGCTGGGCGGGATCGGCGTCTCAGGAGCCCCGGGAGGGGCGGCCGACGACGCCTGCGCGAAGGCCGGCGTCGAAGCGATTCTTGACGACATCAGCTTCTGACGCTCGAACGCTTGGGCAAGGCGGCGCCGACCACATCTTACGACAGAGCGAACATCTCCTTGGTGATGGTCTCGTACCAGCCGTCGGCGTAATTCGCCTCCAATCGTCGGTGTTCAACGCGCCGCGCGTCTTGGAGGGTCGCGTTGCGCGGGCTGATGCCCCCGGATCCCTCGACCTCGACCAGCTTGCCGCCGTTGGCGCGATACACGCCGACGATGCTGATCCCGTAATCTTCGCCGACATGGCTGTAGCAGGTGTTGAAATAGGAGGCGGTCGGCGGGGCCACGCCCAGCATCGAGGCTGCGGCGGAGGCGACCGCCTGCTTGGCCTGCGAATTCGCGGCGAATCCTGATTTCGGCATGGGCGCGGCGATGCTGGCGTCGCCGATCACATAGATGTTCGGCGCCCGCGCGCTCTCGAAGGTCTCCGCCTTCACCGGGCACCAGCCGCTCTCGACCGCGAGACCGGCGTCGCGCGCGATCTTGCCGGCCATCTGCGGCGGGATCACGTTGATGACGTCGCCTTTCACGCGCTGGCCGAATTCAGTCTCCACCTCTTTCGTCGAGGCGTGGACGCGCACGACCTTCCCGTCATCCGAGGCGCCGCGCCATTCGACCATGGCGCCATACAGCTCCTTCCAGGCGTCCTGGAACAGCGGCTGTTTCGAGAACCCGTTCTTGGCGTCCAGCGCGATGATCTTCGCGGTCGGGTTCTTGCGCTTCAGATACTCCGCCACCATGGAAATGCGCTCATAGGGCCCGGGCGGGCACCGGAACGGATTATCCGGAATGGTCATGACGAACACGCCGCCCTG
>JBMLRS010000509.1:0-14371 GCA_049240905.1 Elsteraceae bacterium | reverse complement strand
CACGCCCAGCGTCTGGGTCAGCACCTGCGCGAAGGGGGCGGCGTGGCCCTGGCCGTAATCCAGAGTGCCGGTGATGATGGTGACGTCGCCGTTCGGCTCGAACCGCACGCCGCCCTGTTCGTTGACCGGCGGCGCGGTGACTTCGAGATATTGGCCGATGCCAAGGCCGCGCAGCTTGCCGCGGCTCTTGGCCTCCGCCTTGCGCGCGGCGAAGCCGTCCCAATCGGCCAAGGCCAGCGCCTTGTTCAGCAGGCCGGGGAAATCACCGCTGTCATAGGGTTGGCCGGAGGGGGCGGTGTAGGGCATGGCGTCCGGCTGGATATGGTTGCGTCGGCGCAGCTCGATCCGGTCGATCCCCATCTCGGCGGCGGCGGTGTCGATCAGCCGCTCCATATAGTAGTTGCCCTCGGGCCGGCCCGCGCCGCGATAGGGGCCGACAGGCGTCGTGTTGGTCACCACGCATTTGGTGGAGACCTCGACGATCGGCGTTCGGTAGACGCCGATCACGTTCTTGACCGCGTTCAGGGTCGAGGGGATCGGCGCGACATGGTCAAGATAGGCCCCCAGATTGCCGTAGCCCGTGACGCGCACGGCCAGGAACTTGCCGTCCTTGTCCAGCGCCAGCGAGGCGGTCATCTCGTGATCGCGGCCGTGATTGTCCGACAGGAAGCTCTCCGAGCGCTCGTCGGTCCATTTCACCGGGCGGCCCAGGGTCCGCGCGGCGTGGAACAGGCAGACATATTCCGGATAGACGAAGGCCTTCATGCCGAAGGACCCGCCGACATTGCCGGTCAGCACATGCACCTTCTCCGGCGGAGCCTTCAGAACGCCCGCCAGCAGATTGCGCAGGCCGAACACGCCCTGGCAGCCGACCCGCAGGGTCCAGCGCTCGCTCGCCGGGTCGTATTCGCCGATCGCCGCGCGCGGCTCCATCGCGCTGACCACGATGCGGTTGTTGGTCAGCGGCAGGGTCACGACATGGGCGGCGGCGGCGAAGGTGGCCTCGGCCGCGGCGGCGTCGCCATAGTGATAGTCCAGCACGACGTTGCCGGGGACCTCGGCGTGCAGCTGGGAGGCGCCCGGGGCTGCGGCCTCGCTGGCCTTGGTGGCGGCGGGCAGCGGGTCGATCTCAACGGTCACGGCTTCGGCCGCGTCCTTCGCCTGCACCGCGGTCTCGGCCACCACGAAGGCGACGGGATCGCCGACATAGCGCACCTTCTCCACCGCCAGCGCCGTGCGCCGCGGCCCCTGCATCGCCGTGCCGTCGCGGTTGGTGAAGGGCATGCCGCAGCCGGTCGTCCCGAAGCCGGCGGCGACCAGATCCTTGCCGGTGTAGACGCCGAGCACGCCGGGCATGGCCTTCGCCGTCTCGATGTCGATCGACGTGATCAGGCCGTGGGCTTCGCGGCTGCGCACGATGGTCGCGTAGAGTTGGCCGGGCTGGTTCAGATCGTCGGTGTAGCGGCCTTCGCCGCGCAACAGGACCGGATCCTCGGTGCGGCGGACCGGCTGGCCGACGCCGAACTTCAGGGTCGAGAGCTTGGAAGGGTCGAAGATAACGCTCATGGGTTCGCGGGGCTCCTGCCAAAAACGAACGCCGACCTCGGCGACGGGCTATCCCGCGCCGTTGCTCGACGATTCGGCTGATGGTCGACGATGAGATAACTCTAGGGCGGACCGCACGGGAGAGCGAGGTCTAATGCGATGAAAGTTCGAGTCGTCCGCCGAAGCCCGATCCGTCGTCGCCGCGCCGTCGGGCGAAAACAGCCTTTCCAGCGCGCTGACTCCCGGTTTTCCGACAAAGCGGCGTGGTATTCTTCGATTTGAAATAAATCAAATACTCGCGCGCAGGAGATGTTTGCGAAAGATCCCCTTTCATTTCGTCAAAATAGTTTTTCGTTAACTAAAAAAGCGGCGCCTGTCGGCCGCCATTTCATTAAGTGTCGGTCAAATGATCGATATCACATATAATCTATGTTTTAAACAAGTTATACCGCAGCCTCTGGCGAACTTCTGAGAACAGGCAGTTTGGTGTGATCAGAAGCTTGTTGTCACGGCGTTCCGCAAAAAATTCTTAGCATTGGATATTTTCAGGCGCACAATCGATGGCGTCGCGCTAGAATCAGAACAAGCAGGGGCGCGTCGAAGTAAGAACAGGTCGGCTCAACGATGGTTAACGATGGCAACTGACGTCAACAACAAGGAGCAACTGGAACGCCTGCGTCGTCGCTTGGAGTTGCTGGAGCGTCGTTTGCTCCAGATACAATTTGACGCCGCGACGGATGACCCAGAGACCGTGACCGAGCAGATCGAGATGCTGCGCTCCAACATCCGCGAGCCTAACATCCCGATGGAGTTCCGCCGGACTTGCGAGACCAAGATGGTCGCGATCGAGCGCGAGTCCTACACGCGCCATGTCAGTCTTCTGTTGGATCGCGCGATCGAGGAGGCGCGAACGGGCGATGAGAAGGCCAAGGGTCAGAATCTGACCGCGGCGCGCAACTTCTTCTCCGTCGCGCTCAAGCTCGGCGCTGGCGAGGAGTTCAAGGAAAGCGTCCGCAAGAAGATCGAGATCGTGTTGGCCACCTCGGCCTCCGGCACGTCCGAGCGGGCGAAGAAACACACCACCTCGACGGCTGACCTGCGCACGGTTGCGGAAGACCAGAAGCTGCGGCGTTTCACCCGCTTTTCCGATCCGCGCCTGATCGTCGGCATCGGCGTGCAGAACTACAAGACCGTCGATTGGTCCCTCGGCGGATTGCTGGTCGGCAACTTCACGATGGATCTTTTCCCTGACACTGCCGTGTTGCTGACCCTCTCGATCGAGGATGACGACTTCAAGCATAAATGTCCCAGCCGGGTCGTCGCGATCGATTCCGGCAAGCAGACCCTGGCCATCCGCTTCGACGCCGGCGCCTCCGCGCTGCTGCCGATCATGGATCGCTGCCGCAAGCTCGGCATCACCCCGAAGGACTAGCCGGGCGGCGCGCGAGGCTCGCGATTTCGCGTCGATTAAGTTAGACTGAGCGCCCGTCGGTCGCCGACGGCAGGTCGTCGGCGACGCCTCCATCCTTCACTTCGCATGGATCGCCGATGGATCAGCAAACGGTTCTCGATTTTTGGTTTGGCGCGCCCGGCTCGGCCGAGCATATGCGCCCGCGGGAGGTCTGGTTTAAGTCGACCCCGCGCTTCGACTACGAGACGCGCGAGGCGCTGCAGCCGCTTCAGTCCGCCGCCGCGAGCGGGGGCTTGAACTGGTGGACGGAGGAGCCGGACGGCGCGCTCGCTCTCGTGATTCTGTTGGATCAGGTCCCGCGCAACATCTATCGAGGCACGGCGGAGGCCTACGCATCCGATCCTCTCGCCCGCGCGGCGGCGGTCACCGCCTATGGCAAGGGCTTCGACCGGAACCAGCCGCCGGTTCGTCGCTGGTTTCTGTACATGCCGTTCATGCATTCCGAGGCGCTGGGCGATCAGCAGCGTTCGGTCAGTCTGTTCGAGCAACTGCGCGACGATCTGGACAGCCGGCCGTCGATCATCGCGGCGCACCGCCATCACGACGTCATCGCCCGCTTCGGTCGCTTTCCTCACCGCAACGCGATCCTCGGACGTGAGTCGACGGCGGAGGAGCTGGCCTTCCTGAAGGAAAACGGGCCTGGCTTCTGACGATTCAGGCGCGGCGCGCCCGCCCGCCCTGTTCAGGCGGGTTCTCCGCGCGATCGGCTATGGCGTCGCCGCTCTGGTCGTGGTGGTCGAGGATTGGGTGTGGGAAGCCGTCGGCTTCCTCGCCCGGCTGGTCGGGCGACTCGGTCTCGTCCGGAGGATCGAAGCGGCGCTGGAGGCCGCCTCCCCGCCGTTCGCGCTGCTCGCCTTCGCCGTCCCGGTCATCCTGGTGGAGCCGGCCAAGCTCTGGGGTTTCGCCCTGATCGCCCAGGGCCGCTTCGGCCTGGGGCTGCTGACCCTGGCCTTCGCCTACGGCCTTGGCACCGTGCTGCTCGTGCGGGTGTGGAACGTCTGCAAACCGGCGCTGATGACCTATCGGCCGATCGCTTGGTCGGTCCATCGGTTGGCCTGGTTCCGCGCCGCGATTCACGCCTGGCTTGAGCGGCTTCCGGCCTGGCGGCGCTTGATCGCGCTGCGCGACGCGGCGCGGGCATGGGCGCGCGCCGCCGCGCGCCAGATGCGGGCGCGGTTCCATTAGCCCGTTCTCACCTTGGCCTGAATCTCGAAAAGCCGAAAAAGCGCTGGTTTTCATGAGGCTCAGAGCGAAATCGGCGTCGACGCAAGCCTAACGCAACTGAAGCAGGATCAGCATCAGCGAGCCCAGGGCGATCCGATACCAGGCGAAGGGCTGGAAGCCGTGGCGGCTCAGCCAGGCCAGCAGCCCGCGAACCACCAGGAGCGCCGAGAGGAAGGCGAAGACGAAACCGACGGCGATCACCCCCACCCCGTCCATCGTCAGGGACGCGTGGTTCTTGTAGATGTCGTAGACGGTGGCGCCCAACATGGTGGGCATCGCCAGGAAGAAGGAGAATTCGGCGGCGGCCTTGCGCTCCACGCGAAGCAGCAGGGCGCCCATGATGGTGGCGCCCGAGCGCGAGGTGCCGGGGATCATCGCCAGACATTGCACGGCGCCGATCGCCAGCGCCGTCTTCAACGGCATCGCCTCCGCGGTCAGGATGGTCGGCGTCGGCTTCACCTTCTCGATCAGCAGGATCGCGATCCCGCCCCAGATCAGGCTCAGGCTCACCACGGTGGGGTTGAACAGCATGGTCTTGATGAAGCTGTGCGCGAAGACGCCGATCACGGCGGCGGGCAGAAAGGCCAGCAGCACCGCCCCAGCGAAGCGCTGCGCATCGCGATTGCGCGGCAATCCCAGAAGCAGAACCCAAAGCCGCTGAAAATACAGCAGCACGATCGCCAGGATCGCGCCCATCTGCACCACGATTTCGAACAGCTTGCCCGGTGGCCCCTGGAATCCAATGATGTCGCCCAGCAAGATCAGATGCCCGGTCGACGACACGGGCAGGAACTCGGTCATCCCTTCGATAAGGCCCATGGCCGCGGCCTGAAGAAACAGAAGAAAAGTCATTGGGCGCCTGATCCGGTCTGAATTTTGCTGCGATTAACGCTCATCACGCAGGAAACGACGATGCTGCCGACCCACGGTCGTTACGATTACATACCCCTCCCCGAACGGCCGGTCTATGACTGGCCCGGCGGGCGCCGGCTCGCCTTTTACGTCGCCCTCAACCTTGAGCATTTCGCGTTCGGCGAAGGGCTTGGGGCGGAGCTCGCGCCCGGCGGCCCGCAGCCGGACGTCCTGAACTTCGCTTGGCGCGACTATGGCAACCGCATCGGCGCCTGGCGCCTGGCGGAGCTGTTCGACCGGCTGGATCTGCCGGCGGCGGCTTTGGTGAACAGCAGCTGCTATGACTATTGCGCGCCGCTGGTCGCGGCCTTCCGGGCGCGTGGGGACGAGATCGTCGGACATGGCCGCACCAACGCGGAGCGGCAGGGAACGCTCGACGAGGCGGGCGAACGCGCGCTCATCCTAGAAGCCACCGCCCGCATCGCGCAGGAGGAAGGGAAGCCGCCGCAGGGATGGCTTGGCCCCTGGATCAGCCAGAGCCGCCTCACGCCGGATCTGCTTCAGGAGGCGGGATACAGCTATCTGTTGGACTGGTGCGCCGACGATCAGCCGGTTTGGTTCCGCACTCGGCGTGGCCGGATCCTCTCCGTGCCCTATCCGCAGGAGTTGAACGACATACCCGCGATTGCGGCGCGGCGCATGGGCGCTGAAGAGTTCGCGGATATGATTGTCGATAATTTCGATGAAATGCTGGAGCAATCGCAAGCGCAACCCCTCGTGATGGGCGTTGCGTTGCATGGATATCTGGTTGGACAACCATTTCGTCTGCGTCATCTCAGACGTGCTCTAAGTTATATTTCAAGCTGTCGAGATCGCATTTGGCTGACCAAACCGGGCGACATCGCCAGCCATATCCTGGCCTCACCTGCGTTGGGCGTCGGCGGCGCGACGCCCTGACGATTGCGCGACGGGCGCTCTTTGTGTATGGCAATTATTTAACGAACATGCGGCAAAGCTTTCTTTACTTCTTCACAATCCAGCTTTGAACAGGGCGTCGTGGCAGCTTCGGGTTCGACAATGACGGTGGAGACGCAGCCGCTTCCGCAGATCGTGCGCGACGCCTTCGCGGATCTCCCGCATGAGGGCCTCGCGGACTTTCTGCGCCTGGGCGTGCGCGAGCGGTATGACGCGGAGGAATTGATCATCGCCGCGGGCGACGTGCCGCGCGGTCTGTCCTTCCTGTTGTCGGGCACCGCGTCGGTCGAGCGGGACGGCTATCAACTGCGCGCCTTCGAGGCCGGCGTCGCCATCGGCGAGGGCAGTTTGGTGCGGGATCAGCCGCCGGCGGTGTCGATCCGCGCGGTCACGCCGGTCGAGCTGTTCGTGATCCCGCGCTTGGCGGCGCGCGCGCATTTCGAGGCGCATCCGCATTTTGGCGTCGCGCTGCTCACCTATCTCATGCGCGGTCTTTTCGAGCGGCTGGAGACGACCAACCGCCTCTCCGCCGAGAATCATGAGCTCGCCCTGGCGCTGCAAGCCAACAATGATGAGTTGCAGGCCACCTTGGATCGGCTCAGCGAAGCCAACGAGCAGTTGAACGGCGAAGTCGCGATTCGTAAACGGGTCGAGGAGGAGAACCGCAGCCTCGCCCGCTTGGCCAGCGACAGCCCGTCGCCGGTCATGCGCGTCTCCAACGAGGGCGTGCTGCTCTACGCCAACATGCCGTCGCTGCCGATCATGTCGCGCTGGCGCGTGGCGGTGCATGGCCATGTCCATCAGGAATTCCGTCTGGAAGTGCTGGAGACCCAGCGGCTCGGCCAGCCGCGCGAGGTGGAGTTCACGGTCGGCGACCAGCGCTACGTCTTCACCATGGTGCCGATCCAGGACGCGGGCCATGTGAACATCTACGGCCGCGACGTGACCGACGAGCGGGTCGCGGCCGAGCATATGATGCATCTGGCCAATCACGACGTGCTGACCGGCCTGCCCAACCGCAAGCGCTTCCTGGATCGTCTCTCCGACGCGATGGCGGCGGAGCATCCGACCGGCGCGGTGTTCTTCCTTGATCTCGACCATTTCAAGGAAGTGAACGACACGCTCGGCCATCTGGTCGGCGATCAGCTGCTGCAGACCGTGGCGCGCCGGCTGCTTTCCACCGTGCGCAAAAGCGATCTGGTCGCCCGCCTCGGCGGAGACGAGTTTGCGATCCTGATGGCCGGCGGCATCACCGCCCAGCCCGCTGAGGAGCACGCCCAGCGGATCATCAAGGCGCTGGCCCGGCCGTTCCAGATCGATTCCAATACGCTGCATATCGGGGTCAGCATCGGCATCGCTTTCTTCGACGACGGTCCGCTGATCGTCGAGGACGCCGTGCGCAACGCCGATCTGGCGATGTACCGCGCCAAGACCGAGGGGCGGAACACCTACCGCTTCTTCCAGCCCGACTATGATCTGGAGCTGCGTCGGCGGCTCGAGCTGGAGACCGACATCCGCAGCGCCATCACCGACAACCAGTTTCAGCTTCATTTCCAGCCGAAGGTCGCCATCGACAGCGATCGCATCGTCGGCGCCGAGGCGTTGATCCGTTGGCGCCATCCGAAGCATGGTCCGCTCGGCCCTGGCGAGTTCATCCCCGCGGCGGAGCGCAGCGGCTTGATCGTGCCGCTGGGCGATTGGGTGATCCGTCAGGCTTGCGCGCAGTTGAAGGAATGGGCCGGGCGCGGCATGCCGCCGCTCTCGATCGCGGTCAATCTTTCGCCGATCCAGCTCAAGGACGACGCCTTCCTGTCGTCCGTGCAGGAGCATTGGGCGCAGACCGGCCTCGATCCCGCGCTGCTGGAGTTCGAGATCACCGAGAGCGTGGTGATGCACGACGTCGAGCACAGCATGGGCGTGATGCGGCATCTGTCCAGCATGGGTTTCGGCCTGTCGATCGACGATTTCGGGACGGGCTACTCCAGCCTCAGCTATCTGCGCCGCTTCCCGATCGACAAGATCAAGATCGACAAGTCCTTCGTCACCGAGATGACCGACGACAACGACGCCGCCGCCATCGTCGGCACGATCATCGGTCTTGGACGCAGCCTCAATCTCGGCGTGGTGGCGGAGGGGATCGAGACCAATCCTCAGCTGGCGCAGCTGAGGAGGCTTGGCTGCGACGAGGGGCAGGGCTATCTGTTCAGTCGCCCGCTGCCGCTCCAGGACTTTGAAAATCTGTTGTCGAGCCGCCCCAACGGGGCCATCGGCCACTCCTAACTGGCGCGCGCGTTGACGGCCTTGGCCCTGGCCGCATAGGCTTCGCCAAGGAACTCCGGCTGCTTGTAGAACCCGGCCAGCCAGCTCGACAGCATGCACAGCTCCTCCAGCTTCACGATCTCGTCCAGGGTCCCGTCCGGGAACTGCACGCTGAAGGATTCGGCGATTTCGCCCAGCACGACTTCGAGCTGCTCCATATTGAGGCCGATATCCTTCTCGATCACCGCGTGACGCGTCAGGCGATCTTCCTGAACGCCATAATCGTCGCGGATCAGCTTCACGATCCAACGAAACATATGCATCCAGTTGGATACGTCAGATACGTCGCGCGCCACGGCATCCCCTCGGCGAAGGCGGGTCCAGGCGCGTCGCCCCAAACCCCCGCGACCATCGCGGAAGGTTAGTTACCAGCAGCGGGGGCGCTGTGGTCAATCGTGTTTCATGAATTTTCCGAGCCGCGCGCGTCCGGCGGTCGTGGGGGCCTAGTTGATCAAGCGCCAAGTGCCGTCAGGCTGCTGGCAGGCGGTGCCGTAGGTCGGCACCACCGCGCCGTTGACCATGGCGGTCGACTGATATTCCCGGCAGTTGCCGCGCGGGGCCGGCGGCGCATAGATCGGCGCGGGTTCGACGTAGATCGGCGGCGGGGCGTAATAGACCCGCGGCGGCGGGACATAGACCGGCGGGGGGGCGTAGTAGATCGGCGGCGGTCCATAATAGACCGGCGGGCGATGACGATGATGCCCGTAATAGGGCTGCGGATAGCCGCCGAAACCGAACGTGACGCCGACGCCGCCGCCGGCCGCGGCGGGCGGTGCGATCGGGAGCGAGGCCACGACGATCAAGGCGGCGACGGCGCATCTCCAGAACCAAGCGGTCATCGAACTCTCCTCAGACAAGTCCGCAGGATATCGGAAGTTCAGATGGACTTCACGTTACCGATTCTTCAGAACCGCGCACCTCGCGCATCGCGACCCCGTCGCCGATCGCGGTCAGGATCAGCTTGTCCGGGAACTTGTGGTCCGGCCCGTGATGCGCGGCGCGGCAGCCGCGCAACTCGACGCTGATGCGCGGCTGCGTCATCGACGGTTCGGCCCAGGTCCGGTGCGGGGTGAACTGGTCGAACAGCACCGCGTCGCCGGGATCCAGCAGCGGCCGCAGCCGCTCGGCCGGGGCCAGCCGTTCCGCCGCGGCTTGCGGGTCGATCTCGATCGACCAGAAATTCAGGTTGGCGGCCCGGCGCGGATCGCCATGCTTGGGCAATTCGCTGGCCAGCTTCACCGGCTCGATCTCCAATCCCGCGGCGTCCCCGCCGGCGGAGGTGAAGGTCAGCCAGCAATTCACCACCGGGAAGGCTGGGCCGATGAAGCCCACATCCTGGTGCAGCGGCACTGGCGTGTCCGTGAAGGGCGGGGCGTGCCAGCGGATCGTGCACAGCCGCAGCGGGAACGCCACCTCGTCGCCGAACAAGCGGCGAAACAACCGCCAGGCCGGGCCGGCGGCGAACGCAGACAGCAGGTCCCGCACGAAGACGCGGCCGACCGGATCGGCCATCAGCGCCAGGAAATGCACGGTGCCGACCTTCAGCGAGAACTGATCCTCATGCTCCAGCAGCCCGGCCGCGTCCTTCTCGCGCCACAGATCGGCCAGGGCTTTCGCGCGGGCGCGAAAGTCGGCGGCCTGATCCGGCGTCAGCGCGCCCGGCAGAACGGCGACGCCGCGCAGGTTCAGCCCCTCCAGGAGTTGGGCGATCGTGATTTTCGCGGGAGCGGTCATGTCGCGCCAGCTTATCAGATCCGCGCCGCGCAATGCGAGCTTGCGGCGACCTCCGCCGCCGACTGATGATCGGCGGTCTGCGTCATGAAAGGATTCCCAGCTCGATGTCTGCTTCTCTGTTTCGCCTCGACGGCAAGATAGCCCTCGTCACCGGCGCCTCGCGCGGCATCGGCTGGTCGATCGCGGAGGCCTTCGCCCAGGCCGGCGCGACCGTCGTCCTCAACGGCCGCTACCCCGAGACCCTGGAGGAGCGGGCGGAGATTCTGCGCAAGGCCGGCCATTCGGCGGCCATCGCCGCGTTCGACGCGGCGGATTTCGACGCCGTGAAGGCCGGGATCGCGGCGGTCGAGGCCAGCCAGGGAAGGATCGACATTCTCGTCAACAACGCAGGGGCCACCAAGCGCCAGCCTTTGGCCGACTGGACCCTGGCCGATTGGCAAGCGATCCTCGACGTGAACCTGACCAGCTGCTTCCTGGCCGCGCAGGCGGTGGCGCCGGGCATGGTCGCGCGCGGTTTCGGGCGCATCATCAACACCGCCTCGATCCTCTCGACGCTCGGCCGGCCCAACATCCACGGCTATGTCGCGACCAAGACCGGTCTGGTCGGCCTCACCCGCTCGCTTGCGGTCGAGCTCGGCGGCAAGGGCGTCACCGTGAACGCGATCGGGCCGGGCTACATCAAGACCGCCTTCACCGTGCCGATGCAGAACGACGCGGAGTTCAACGCCGGACTGCTGAAACGCGTGCCAATGGGTCGTTGGGGCGAGCCGGAGGAGATCGCCGGCGCGGCGGTGTTTCTGGCGGCCCCGGCCGGCGCCTACGTGAACGGCCAACTGCTCAACGTCGACGGCGGTCTGCTCGCTTCGCTATGAGGTGCGTCGGCCCAGCGTGCGGCGCAGCCGCGGCTGGATCGGCGCGCGCGAGGCCCGGTCGGACGGCGGCGCGGCGAAGCCGCCCGACATCGGCTGGCCGCCGGGGACGACCGAGGGCTCTCGGCGCGGGCCGTCGCTCAGCAGCGGTTCCGGGCGGGTTTTGCGCGTGGCGATGCGCCACAGCACGATGAACAGCGGCACGCCCGCGAACGGGATCAGCCAGTCCCAGGAGGTCAGGCCGAAGGGGCCGGCGGCCTTCGCCGCCACCACGGGCGGGGGCGGCGGCAGGGTTGGCGTGGTCGGCGTAGGCTGGCTCGCCGGCGGGATGGAGAACAGCGACGGCGCGGTCGGCGATCCCAGCGGCGGGCGCGTGCCCGCGCCAGTGAAATCGGGCGGCGCCGTGCCGGATTTGCCGGGCGGGCCGGCGGGCGCGATCGGGGCCGCCTCCACCCGCTGCACGGGCTGCGCGGCGATAGCCGCCGGCGGGGCGCTGCTCATCGGGGCCGGCTGCGGGCCGGAGTTCGGCGAGCCCAACTGACCGGACAGGCGCGTGTCCCGCAACTGGCGCAGCAAGCCCAGCGTCCGATCGTCCAGCCGTCCGGTCTGCTGCAGATTGTTCGCCCGCTGGAATTCAGTGATCGCTTGATTGGTGCGCGGCCCGGCCTGGCCGTCGAGCCGGCCCGTGTAATGGCCGAGCAGACGCAGAACGCTCTGCGCCTCCACCAGCAGCGGGTCTTCCACGCCGACGGTGTTTTGCCGGGCCGCTTGCGCCGCTGCGTCCGACGGAATCGCCGATGACGCCGCCGCGATCGCCAGCCATGCGCCCAGCCAGATCCCTTTTCGCGTCTTAAAAATCATGTCCGTTCAATGCCATGACGACCTACCGCGCCGCAACAAGACTCGTCACATAGATCAAACGTTTTTGTAAAACCCCACACGGCGTCAGAACGACGCCGTCTCCTGAAAATGTGGCCTCATGCGCCCGACCTCAAGACCCGCCCGGTTAAAGATCCTGGGTTCGAGGAACCGGTCCAGCGCCGTGATCTGCGCGTCGTCCAGATCGGCGAAGCGCTTCAACAGCGCCGCCGCCGCCAATTCCGCCGCGCGGCCTGCGCCGTCCTCGGCCTTCAGCGCGAAGCCCAGCCCCTTCCGCCGCAGCGCGCCGGTGAAAACGCCCTCCGCCCCGGTCTTCACCACGGCCTTCTCGCCGGCGATCTCCATCGCGCGGGTCACGAACTCGTTGGTCCCCGACACCATCTCCGGCGCCGCCGCCATCCCGGCCACGACGCGCGCCGCCGCCTTGGCGCGGTCGGTCGGCAGGCCGCCCGTATCCACGAGGCGCGCCATGCCGAGGGCCAGATTGCGCAACGGAATGGCGAAGGTCGGGATGCCGCAGCCATCGACTCCGTGCGGCGGCGCGCCGGACACGTCGCACATCTCCATCACCGCGCGGGTCACGCGCCGCTGCGTCGGGTGATCGATCCCGACATAGCCTTTGGGGGCGTCGCCGCAATGGACCGCATGGGTCAGCATCCCGCTATGCTTGCCCGAACAATTGTTGTGCAGCGCGGTCGGGATCTCTCCGGCGCGGATCATCTGGTTGGCGTGCGCTTCGTCCGAAGGCATGTGCGCGCCGCATTCCAACGCGGTCACGTCCAGGCCGATCTGCGCCAGCCAGTCGCGCGCGGCTTCGACGTGGAAGACCTCGCCGCGGTGGCTGGCGCAGGCGAAGGCGATCTGCCGATCGGTCAGATTGAAACGATCGGCCGCGCCGGTCTCGATCAGCGGCAGGGCTTGCAGCGGCTTGTTCGCCGATCGGGGATAGGTCAGACGCTCCGGGTCTCCCCAGGCGGCCAGGATCGCGCCCTGCGCGTCGACCACCACGGCCGACACCTGATGGCGGCTTTCAACCAGCGGGCCGCGAGTTATTTCAATGTCAAACAACGGATTGCGCAAGATTTCATCCCTTTTTACGCCGCTGACGCGGTGATCTCTGTCGCTTTCGCCAAGCTTCGGCGAATTTTCTTATTTAACGGGCATACAACAACGGGGAAAGAAACGCACGTAAGGCCGCGCGCCAAACCTCGCCCGGAGAGTTTTTCAATGGCTTGCGATGCGCCCCGCATCCAGAGATCCAAACCAAGAGGGAAGAAAGGGTTTAGTTAGCGTCGTGATAGAATATTACGCGTCCGAACCCGAGGTCGCCCGGCTCCGCTCGGCCTTGCTCGCGGTGGACGAGATAGATCGGCCTTCGGTCCTGGTCTCCCTGTCCTGGCATCTGCGCCAACGAGACTCTCGCCACGCCTTGGAGTTGGCCGACGCGGCCGACCCCCTCCTCTCCATTCCCGGTCCTTCGCGTCAGGACCAGGATAGCCTGCGCGCGCGGCTGCATTTGGTCCGCGCGGAGATCGCCGGCCTGTACACCGAATTTCACCGCGCCGACCGGCATGTCGCTGAGGCGGCGGCATTGTTCGAGGCGAGCGAGGATCTGACGGGCATGGGCGACGCCGCCTGCGCCGGCGCGTTGCTGGCGCGGTTCAAGGGCGAGCTTGTCCCGGAGCGTGACGGCTGGGCGGCGGCGCGCGCGCTGTATGAAAGGGCCGGCGATCCGGTCCGCGCGGCGATCGCGGAAGCCTGGACCGTCCTTGCGGAGATTCCACTGGCGCGCGACCGCGCCCGCGCGCCGACCGCCGATCTCACCCTTCAGCCCGCGCCCGAGGGGTCGCGCTCGGTCGAGGCGCTGCGCTGGGCCGGCGCCGGCCTGATCAGCGAAGGCACGCGCGACCCCGCCCGCTCCGCCGCCTCCTGGACCCGGGCTTACGACAACGCCGCCGCCACCGGCATGGTCTATGTCGCGACATACAGCGCGCTGATGGCGGCGCGCGCCTTCCGCCGCTTGGGCGACCCCGACGCGGCCAAGGATTGGTGCGAGCGCGGCTTCGCCCTGGCCCGTCCGACCGGTTGGCCGCACATGCTGGGCGCCTGCCACATGCTGTCCGGCAGCCTGTTCTACGACTTGAAGGAGATGGAGCGCAGCCACCAGGCTCTGGTCGAGGCGATCCCGCTGAGCGGCCCGAACCGCACGCTTTGCCATCTGTTCCTCGCGCGCACCCTGATCGCGCTCAACCGCCCCGAGGCCGCGCTGGAGACGCTCGACGCCGTCGGCGCCGGCGCGGAGGAGGGCGGCGATCCGTTGAACCACTGCGCGATGCTGATCGAGCGCGCGCGCGCCCTGGCCGGAGTCACCCGCTACGGCGAGGCGGCGGATCAGATCGAAGCCGCCCGGGCCATCGCGCGCAAGGCTGGCATCACGGTCTATGACGTCGCCTTCCTCGAGGTGATGGCGACGCTCTATGAAAGCAGCTATCTGCCAACCCCC
>JBMLRS010000508.1:0-2581 GCA_049240905.1 Elsteraceae bacterium | reverse complement strand
AGCCGCCCTTTCAGAAAGTCAGGCCATGCGCGTCGAGCTCGACGGTCTGCCCGCCTTGGTCGCGCGGACGCTGGAGGCGTGCGATCCGCTGGCGCGCCAGATCGGCGAGAGTTACGCCCGCGCGCGGCTGATCCTGTTCGCCGGAGCCGGCCCGCATTACGCGCCAGCCGCCTTCGGCGCGGCCAAGATCAAGGAGTTGGGCCCGATCCACGCCTACTCCCAGCCCTTGGAGGAGATGCATCATTATCGCGCCCAGAAGCACGGCGATCTCTTGTTCCTGATCGCGCCGGATCAGGCGAGCCATGCCCGGGCGCTCGACACGGCGATCGTCGCCAAGGGCGTGGGCGGAAAGCTGGTGGCGCTGGTTCCCGAGGGCGAGACGGAGATTGCGGCGCTGGCGGATCATGTCTTCCGCCTGCCGCCGGTCAGCGACGCAATGGCCCCCTTGCTCTATTCCACGCCGATCCATCTCTTCGCTTTCCACTTCGCCACTGCGCGCTTGGCGCTGGGGTTGGGCGCGCCCTCGCCCTTCCCGAGCGACGAGGGGCCGTGACTTCGGGAGTCGCCTCTCCGGTCCTGGTGACGGCCGGCGGGCTGACCGTCGATTGCGTGGTCGGGTTGGACGGGCGTCTGGGCCTGAACCAAATGGGCGGCAACGCGGCCTATGCGGCGGCGGGCGCGCGGTTATGGGTAAGCCCGATCGGCTTGATCGGCCGCGTGCCGACGCCCTATCCCGATTCCTGGCTCGAGGCGTTGAGCGCGCGCGGCGTCGATGTCGGCGGGGTGGCGCGCGTGGACGCCGGGATCGACGCGCCGGGTTGGCTGATTCATCAGGCCGATGGCGAACGCCGCGACCATCTCTACGGCGCGCCAGCTCTGCTGGCCGACGCCGGCCTCCCTCTGGACCGGCTCGACGCCGCGCAGATCACGCGGTTGGAGCGGTTGCTCGCGAGCCAAACGCCGCCGGAACGGAACTATGGCGCCTTTCGCCGCGCCAATCTGAACGACCCGTCGCAAGTCCCCGACCGATACCTCGGCGCGCGCGGCCTGCATCTGGCCCCGGACCAACCAGCCCCGCAGAAGGCTTTGGCTGCGCTGTTCCGAGCAGGCGACGCGCTGATCAGCCTGGATTCCGGGAGCCATGGCATGGCTTGGCCGGCGGCGACGCTGCGCGAGATGATCGGCTTGGTCGACGCCTTTCTGCCCAGCCAGCGCGAACTGGCCGCCTTCTTCCCCGATCTGCCGCCCGCGCAAGCGCTGGAGCGGCTGGCAGGCATGACCGGGGCGCAGCTGGTCGCCAAGCTAGGGCCGACCGGCTCTCTGGTCTGGGATCGCGCGACTGGGCGCGCCATCCAGATTCCCGCCGTCGAAACCACGGCGATCGATCCGACCGGGGCGGGGGACGCGTTCTGCGGCGGCTTTCTCGCCGGCTTGGCGCTGACGAGCGATCCCATCCTGGCCGCCTGCCAGGGGGCGGTTTCGGCTTCTTTCGCGATCGAAGGATTTGGGGTCGACGCGCTGCTCGCCGCCGATCACGCTAAGGCCAAAACAAGGCTGGCCGACCTGCGCGGCAGGATCGGCGCAGCCCCCTAGGAGGAAGCGAACCCGTGAAGATCATCGGCCTGGACGTCTATATCCTGACCGCCCCCGCCGCCGGGGCGCCGCATTGGGTCAGCAATTTCATCGTGCCGCGCGCGAACGAGATCCTGGTCAGGCTGCGCACGGACGATGGCGTCGAAGGCTTCGGCCTCGCCACCAGCTACACCAGCGCCAAGCCGGCGGTGGACATCTTCAAGAGCGGCTTTTCCGATCTGATCATCGGCCAGGATCCGCTGGCGCCCGAGCGGCTGAACAAGCGCCTGTTCGACCTCACCTCCGAGCGCATGGCGTTCGAGAAAGGCTGGGGCCGCGAGCCGCTGATCCGGATCGCCGCGGCGATCGACATCGCCTGCTGGGATATCGTCGGCAAGGCCGCAGGATTGCCGCTCTATCGCCTGTTCGGCGGCTTCCGGAACAAGCTGCCCTGCTACGTCACCTGCGCCTATTACCGCGACGGCAAGGGCATGTCGGAGCTGCGCGACGAGATGCAAAGACTGGTCGGCCAAGGCCATAAGGGCTTCAAGGCCAAGGTCGGCGGACTGTCCTTGAGCGAGGACATGGAGCGCCTGGCCCTGGTGCGCGAGGTGATCGGCCCGGACAAGGATCTGATGGTCGACGTCAACCGCGCCTGGAGCCTGGAGACCGCGACCGAGGCCGTGCGCCTGCTGCCCGCGCTCAATCCGCGCTGGCTGGAGGAGCCGGTGCGCTGGGCCGACGATCGGCGCGAGCTCAAGATCCTCGCGACCCGCACCAACATCCCGCTGTCCGCCGGCGAGTCGGAGCTGACCGCGCAGGGCTGCCGGGGATTGGTGGAGGATCAGGCGATCCAGATCCTGCAGTTCGACTGCACGATGTCCGGCGGCTTCACCGCCGGCCGCAAGCTGGCCGCCCTCTGCGAGCTGAACCACATCAAGGTCGCGCCGCATCACGATTGTTACCTGCATGCCCCGCTGGTCGCCTCCACGCCCGCTGGATTGATCCT
>JBMLRS010000507.1:0-5998 GCA_049240905.1 Elsteraceae bacterium | reverse complement strand
TGAGTCGCCCCTCGCCTCGCCTATAACCCGCCGACCATGGCGCTGGACCCTCCCCGACTTCGGCATCTCCTCGGCATTGAGGGGATGGCCCCTGACCTGATCGTCAGCATTCTGGACAGGGCGGAGCGTTTCATCGACAGCAACCGTCAGGCTGACAAGAAATCCACCGGCCTGCGCGGCCGCACCCTGATCAATCTGTTCTTCGAGAACTCCACCCGCACCCGCACCTCGTTCGAACTGGCCGGCAAGCGCATGGGCGCCGACGTGATCAACATGTCGGTCGACAGTTCCTCGGTGAAGAAGGGCGAAACCCTGATCGACACCGCGCTGACCCTGCGCGCGATGCAGGTCGACGTGCTGGTCGTGCGCCACGCGCAGTCCGGCGCCGTTCATCTGCTCGCCGATCATGTCGACTGCGCGGTGATCAACGCCGGGGACGGCTCGCATGAACATCCGACGCAAGCCCTGCTCGACGCGCTTACCATCCGCCGCCGGAAAGGCCGCCTGGAAGGTCTCACGGTCGCGATCTGCGGCGACGTCGCGCACAGCCGCGTCGCCCGCTCGAACATCCATCTCCTGAACGCGGTCGGCGCGCGGGTGCGTGTCGTGGCCCCGCCGACCCTGCTGCCGCTTGGGATCGAGCGTCTGGGCGCCGAAGTGCATCACGACATGAAATCCGGCTTGGCCGACGCCGACATCGTGATGATGCTGCGGCTGCAGACGGAGCGCATGCAGGGCAATTTCGCGCCCTCGATCCGCGAGTATTTTCATTACTTCGGTCTTGATCGCGAGAAGCTGCGGGCGGCGAAGCCGGACGCGCTGGTCATGCATCCCGGGCCGATGAACCGCGGCGTCGAAATCGACAGCGATCTGGCCGACGACATCGACCGCAGCTTGATCCTGGATCAGGTCGAAACCGGGGTCGCCGTCCGCATGGCCTGCCTTGACCTGCTGGCCGGGGGCAACGCGTGACCCGCGCGACGCTGATCCGCGGCGCTCGGCTGCTTGATCCCGCCCAGAAGCTGGACCGGATCGGCAATCTGCTCGTCATGGACGGCAAGATCGCGTCGCTGGACGGCGCAACGCCGGTCTCGCCGGATTGGGATGTGGTGGACGGAACCGATCTCTGTCTCGCGCCCGGTCTGATCGATCTGCGGGTGCATCTGCGCGAACCCGGCGACGAGCATGTAGAATCCCTGGAAGTGCTGGCCGAAGCTGCGGCGGCGGGCGGCGTCACCACGCTCGCCGGGCTGCCGGGCACGGAGCCGCGAGTGGAGAACCCCGCGCTGATTCTGCACCTGCGCCGCCGGTTCGAGAGCATCGGCAAGGCGCGTCTGCTGCCCTGGGGCGCGATCACGCATCATGGCTCCGGCGCCGGAGCGTCAAAGGGCGGCATGTGCGAAATGGGCTTGATGCTGGAGGCGGGCGCCATCGGCTTCACTGACGCGCCCATCGCCCTGGCTGACGCCGGGGTGATGCGGCGCGCGATGAGCTACGCCCGCGCCTTTGACGCGCTGATCCATAATCATCCGCTCGACCCCGGCCTCGCCGGCGCGGGCGTGGCGACCGAGGGCGAGATCGCGACGCGCATGGGCTTGCCAGGAATGCCGCCGATGGCCGAACTGCTGATGGTCGAACGCGATCTACGGCTGGCGGAGCTGACCGGCGGCCGCCTCCATCTCGGGCCGCTGACCATCGCCGCCAGCATAGACGCGGTTCGCCAAGCCAAGCGACGCGGCTTGGCGGTGACCGCCGACACGGCGCCAGCCTATTTCGCGCTGAACGAGCTGGCGATCGGGGATTATCGGACCGACGCCAAGGTCTCTCCGCCGCTGCGCGCCGAATCCGACCGGCTCGCCGTCGTCGCCGGCTTGGCCGACGGCACGATCGACGCGATCGCCTCAGATCACGCCCCGCAGGATCGCGACGGCAAGCGCCTGCCCTACGCGACCGCCGCCACCGGCATGATCGGCATCGAAACCCTGCTGCCGCTCTCGCTGTCTCTGGTCCAAAGCGGCGCGCTCAGCCTCTCTGATCTGCTGGCGAAGCTCACCGCGGGTCCCGCGCGCATTCTCAAGCGGCCGTTGGGCAGCTTGTCCGTGGGCACCTCAGCGGATCTGCTGTTGTTCGATCCCACCCGCGCTGGCCGGATCGACGCGCGCGCGATGCGCTCCACAATGCGCAACACCCTGTTCGATCGTCGTCCGATCGAAGGTCGCGTGATCGGCTGCTGGTTTGAGGGGCGTCGCGTCTTCGCCGCCGGCGCGGCGTGACCCCGCCAATGATGTGGGTCGCCGTTGCGCTGGGCGCTTACCTCCTCGGATCAATCCCGTTCGGCTTGCTGCTGACGCGCGCCGCCGGGCTGGGCGACATCCGCGCGATCGGCTCCGGGAACATCGGCGCGACCAACGTCTTGCGGACGGGCAAGAAGGGCTTGGCCGCAGCCACCTTGCTGCTGGATGGCGGCAAAGGGGCTGTGGCGGTGCTCCTGGCCGCTTCGCTGGGGCGCGAGGCGGCGGCGCTGGCGTCCGTGTGCGTCGTGGCCGGGCATCTGTTCCCGGTCTGGTTGAAGTTCAAGGGCGGCAAGGGAGTCGCCACGGCGCTGGGAGTCTGGCTCGCTCTGGTCCCGGCGATCGGCGTCGCCTGCTGCGCGATCTGGCTGCTCACGGCGGCGGTTTTCCGCTACTCTTCGCTGGCGGCTCTGACGGCCCTGGCGATCGCCCCCGCGCTCGCCTTCTGGTGGAGCGGGGCCCTCGTCGGAGGCGTCGGCGTCTTACTGGCGCTAGCGGTGTTTTTTCGACATGATGAGAACATCAGGCGGCTGATCAAGGGAGAAGAGCCAAAGATCGGCCGCAAGCATTGAGCCCGAATGGACCCGGACCAGAATGGCGGGAACCGAGCGCAAAGGACTGTTCAAACGCCTGACGGAGGCGTTGTTCGAAGATGTGGAGGCTCCGCCTCCAACTCCTTCCGCGCGCCCTGCGCCGACTAACCGGCTTGACCCGACGGAGCCGGCTCCCGCCGCGTCGCCGGCGAAGCCCGCGGCGCCGCTGGTTCCCAACCCAATCGCATCCGAAGAAGACGAGGACGAGCAGGTCGCCCTCTGGACGGCCGCGATGACGAGCCAACGCCAGGAGCGCACAGCCAAAGCCCAAGCGGCGTTCGAGACTCGACTCTCCGATCTGACCGACGACCAGAAGCCAGGCAGCGCGGGCAAGATGTCGCTCTTCGGCCTGGAGGACATCAAGGCCGAATTGGGCGACCGCTGGGAGAGCATGGCGGAGCGCGCGCGGCTGGTCGCAGAACAAGTGATCAGCCGACGCATGGCGCCCAACGACGTCTATGCGCCCTTCGATGAAGATAGTTTCCTGATCCTGTTCGCCGATCTGTCCGAAGAACAGGCGGCGATCAAGCTGACGGTGATCGCGAACGAGATCCATGAAAGGCTGCTGGGCGAGGTCGGCCTGCAGAACCGCCACTGGGTCCGCAGCTTGGTGTCGGAACTGGTCGCCAAAGACGGCGTGCAGCCGCCGCGCACCTTGAACGAATTCAATTTGGCCCTGGCCGGGGCGCGCGATCTCGGTTCGCCGGAGCCGACGCACCACCGTCAAACCCCGAACCTCGGCGTCCGAGACAATGCGGCTACTGCGGCGGCGGCGCGCGTTCGGCTGGAGGAGCAGGTCGAGCTCACCATGGCCGCCGGCAAGAGCCAGACCGCCGGCAAGATGCAGTTTCTGGACATCGAGCGCATCCGCGAAGAGTTCGGCGATCGCTGGCAGATGGTGGCGGACAAGGCGCAGACGATCGTCGAGAACGTGATCCGGTCGCGGATCGGACCGGCCGACGTTATGGCCCCCTACAGCGACGACAGCTATCTCGTGATCTTCGCCGAGCTGAACGAGCCGCGCGCGCGACTCAAGACGCAGGCGATCGCGCGCGAGATTCGGGAGCGGTTGCTGGGCGAACTGCAGCTTGAGGAAGGGGTGCGGGCGTTCGTCGCCGAAGTGCCGGAGGAACGGCCGCCCGGCAATGTGCTGGAATGGCTGAACCGCACGGTGAGCGCGACGCTTGACGTCGCGCCCCAGAAGCCGGCGAAGACCGGGGATGGAGCCGCAGCCAAGCGCGCGGGCGAAATCTCCGCCTGCTACCGGCCAACCCTGTTCGCCGCGAAGTCGGTGATCTCGATCCATGATTGCCATCCCCTGAGAATGGATGACGCCGGACGCATTCAAGCCGGCGTGCAGGCCTACCCAGCGAAGGACCCGGCCGTCACGTTCGAGATCGATCGCGCGCTGCTTGAGCACGGCGTGCAGGACCTGCACGCGATGATCAAGAGCGGCAAGGCCGGGGTGATCCAGATCCCGATCCATGCGGGCTCCATGCTCGCCCACTCCAATTTCCTGCTGATCGACTTGATCCGCAGCCTGCATCCGGACGAGCGCAAATATCTGGTCCTTGACCTGATGGGGATCGAGGCGACCGGGGTCATCTCGCGCCTGCCGGAGATCGTCGCCGCGCTCAACCCGTTCTGCCGCGCGATATCCGCCCGCGTCTCGCTTGAATTCCATGATTTCGAGGCCTTGGCCCGGCTCGGGGTGGCCTTCGTCGGCTCGGACCTCGAAGCGGCTCCTCCGGACGGGGTTGGGCAGAAGGTCCAGCGCTTCCTCGTCGGCGCGCAACGTTGCAAACAATCAGTTTTCCTGTTCGGCGTGCATGACGTGAAAGCTCTTTCAGCGTATAAGTCCATGGGCGTCGCCTACCTCAACGGTCGGGCGGTCGCACGCGCCAGCGCTCACCCGCATGGCGTGCATCCCTGGCGCGAGCCGAGCGCGGCCGCGACCGCCCGCTAGGACGAATCGCCGACGTGAAACCGACGACGACTGAAGCAGAAAGGCTGGATCGCCTGAGGTTGATCCGATGTCCGCGCGTTGGCCCCGCCACATTTCACAGCCTGATCACGAAGTTTGGAACCGCGAGCGCGGCTCTCGCGGCGCTGCCGGAACTGGCGAAGCGCGGCGGGTCGAAAGACAAGCTGGTCATACCCAGCCGAGGCGACGCTGAGCGCGAGCTCGCCCAGCTTGCGAAAATCGGCGCGCGACTGATCGGTTACGGAGAACCAGAATATCCGGCCCTGCTCGCGCAGTTGGAGGACGCGCCGCCTTTTCTGTCCATCCAGGGGAGCCCGCATCTGCTTCGACTGCCTGCGGTCGCGCTTGTCGGGGCGCGCGGCGCTTCGGCGAATGGGCAACGCATGGCGGAGAGCGTCGCGCGCGGCTTGGCCGAGGCCGGCTGGCTGATCGTCTCCGGGTTGGCGCGCGGAATCGACGGCGCCGCCCATCGCGCCACGCTCGCAGCTTCGGGCGCCACCGCCGGGGTGGTGGCCGGCGGGCTGGACATGATCTATCCGCCGGAACACGCCGCGCTCCACGCCCAGATGGCGGACGCGGGGCTGGTGGTGGCGGAGATGCCCGTGGGAACCGAACCGACGGCGCGGCTCTTCCCCCGCCGCAACCGCATCATCGCCGGGCTATCGCTCGGCGTCGTGGTGATCGAAGCGGCCCCGCAGTCCGGATCGCTGATCACCGCGCGCTTCGCCGCCGAACAGGGCCGCGAAGTGTTGGCGGTGCCGGGCTCGCCGCTCGATCCGCGCTGCCGAGGCGGGAATCGATTGTTGAAGGACGGAGCGCATCTTGTTGAATCCGCGGAGGACGTGATCTCCGTCCTCGCGCCGTTGGCCGGTCGGGCGTCCGAACCCGGAGAGTCGCCCTTTTATCGATCGGACCCGAACGGCCCCGAGGAGGCGAGCGAAGCCCTGCGCGAAGCCAGGCTTTTGGTGCTGTCTTTGCTTGATCCGCATCCTGTCGCGGTTGACGAACTGAGGCGGCGATGTCACTTGTCGCCTGGGCTGCTGCAAACGGTCCTGCTCGAACTTGAACTCGCCGGTCGTATCGAACGGCATTACGGCAATAAGGTTTCCGCAGTTTTCGCGCCGGATTGA
>JBMLRS010000506.1:0-1252 GCA_049240905.1 Elsteraceae bacterium | reverse complement strand
CGCCGCGTTCATGGGAATTTCATAGCGTTTCAGCACGGCGACGGCGTCCTCCGGCCCCGTGCGGTCCGGCACGGTCGGCCCGGACGCGATGGCGCAGGGGTCGTCGCCCGGCACGTCGGAGATCGCCAGGGTATGGACCCGCGCCGGATAGGCTGCGGCGGCGAGCTTGCCGCCCTTGATGGCGGAGAGCTGGCGCCGAACCGTGTTGATCTCGCCGATCGTGGCGCCCGAGCGCAACAGGGCCGAAGTCAGCCCGCGTTTGTCCTCCAGCGAAATTCCCGGCGCCGGCAGGCTGAGCAGGGCGGAGCCGCCGCCGGAGATCAGGGCCAGCAGCAGATCGTCCGGCCCCAGGCTTTTGGCCAGCGCCAGGATCTCGGCCGCGGCCTTCTGGCCGGCTTCGTCCGGCATCGGGTGGCCGGCCTCGACCACGCGGATATGCTTGGTGGGCGCGCCATGGCCGTAGCGCGTCACCACGACGCCCTCCAGCGGACCGTCCCAGGCGGCTTCCACGGCGCGCGCCATGGAGGCGGCGGCCTTGCCGGCTCCGACCACCAGCGTTCGGCCTTTCGGCCGCTCCGGCAGCGCGGCGGCGACCCGGTTCGCGGGATCGGCGGCGGCGAGCGCCGCGTCGAACATGCGCCGCAAGCTGGCTCTCGGATCAATCAAAGCCTCAATTCCTCCGAAAATATTACTTTTGGCTCAAGTGCTTGCTCGAAGCCCCTGTATGACGACGGATAACACGAGTAGACTGCAATGTGGTTTCCTTTCGATCAAGGACGCCCGAAGACCTATTCTTGCAAGGCTAACGCTGCGCTTTCATGGCGATTCTTCCTCTACAAAGCCCCCCGATGATGGGCGGGGATCGGCAGTCGCTCCTTTTGGAAAGCCTGATCCACGGTTTATGGGACTGGAACTGGGCGACGGGTCTGGTGGCGATCGGCTTGGAGACGCGGACGCTGACCGGGCTGCCGCCGGACGTGTCGACCCCGATCCGCGTGGAGGATTGGTTCGCGCTGATTCACCCCGACGACCTGGACTGGTTCGACGCCTGCATCCTTGAGACCGGCGACCGCAAAGTGTTCGAACTGGACTACCGGGTGCGCGCGGCCAACAAGCTGAATTGGGCCTGGGTTCATATCCGCGCGACCGTCGTGCGCAACGCCGAGGGCGTGGCGGAGCGCGTGGTGGGCGTGCATATGGACATCACCGCACGCAAGAATCAGGAGGAAAGCCTGAGGTTGAGCGAGGAGCG
>JBMLRS010000505.1:0-1147 GCA_049240905.1 Elsteraceae bacterium | reverse complement strand
CCGATGCAAGCTGATCGCGGTCACGCACGCCTCCAACGTCACCGGCGCGATCACGGACGTGCCGGCTATCGTGGCGGCGGCGAGAAAGGTCGGCGCCGCCGTCCTGCTCGACGGCGCGCAGACCGCCCGGCATGGCCCGATGGATCTGCCGGGGTTGGGCGTCGATTTCTACGCCTTCTCCAGCCACAAATGCTTCGGGCCGACCGGCTTCGGGGTGCTGTGGGGCAAGCGGGAGCGGTTGGCCGCGATGGAGCCTTTGATGGGCGGCGGCGACATGATCCGCCGCGTGACGCTGGAAGCCGCCACCTACGCGGACCCTCCGCACCGATTCGAAGCCGGCACGCCGCCGATCGCCGCCGCCATTGGCCTGGGCGCGGCGCTGGATTGGATCGCCGCGCAGGACGTCGCGGCGATGAACGCGCATGAAGAAAAGCTGACCGAACGGCTGATGACCGGGCTGCGCCGGATCCAGAATCTTCAAATCGTCGGCCCGCAGGATCAGACTGATCGGCTGGGCGTCGTTTCCTTCGATCTGGACGGCGCCCATCCGCATGACGTCTGCCAGATCCTGGGAATGCAGGGCGTGGCGTTGCGCGGCGGTCATCACTGCGCCCAACCCTTGATGGACGCGCTGGACCTGATGGGCTCGAACCGGATCAGCGTCGCGCCCTACACGACTGAGGAAGACATCGATCGTTGCCTCGCCGCAATCGCGGAGGCCGCGCGGAAGCTGTTATGAGCGACCTGTATCAAGAAGCGTTGATGGCGCTGGCCAAGGACTCGACGCATGCCGGCGCTCTGCCGCCGCCCGCGGCCAGCGTGATGCGCGACAACCCGCTCTGCGGCGACCGCGTGACGGTCGACCTCGTTCGCGAGGGCGACAAGATCGCCGACATCCGACACAAGGTGCGTGGCTGCGTGCTGTGCCGCGCCGCCGCCTCGGCTCTCACCGCCTCCGTGGTTGGAGCGCCGAAGGCCAAGGCGGACGCGGCGCGGGCCGCGATGCAGGCCGTGCTGGCCGGACAGTCGCCCGATTCCGAATTCGAGAGTTTCGCCGCCTTCGCCCCGGTGGCGTCCGCGCGCAGCCGGCATACCTGCGTGCTGCTGCCGTTCGACGCGCTTGACGCCGCCTGGAGCGAGGCGTCTT
>JBMLRS010000504.1:0-5243 GCA_049240905.1 Elsteraceae bacterium | reverse complement strand
TGGGGGTCTGGGGGTCGCAGGTTCGAATCCTGTCGCTCCGACCAATCTTCCTTTCCCCCACTCCACCTCATGTTTGATTGAGAAGGGCGGCGTCCTCGCTGACCTGAAGCGCTGTCTTCAGGACGCGATGTTGACTGCGCCGCCACGGCTGGCGGGGGCGGAGGCGGCTGCGACCGCAGCAGCTGCGGCGGCGCCGGCGCCTGGCGCTCCGCTCGCCGCGGAAGCCGGCGCGGCGCTCGGGGCGGATCCGCCAGTCGGGGAGGGCGTCGGCAGAGCGGAGGGCGCGGCGGTCGTGGAGTTGCGCCGCGAGGTCACGGTCTGGAAGCCCGGGATCTGGTCGGTGATGACGCCGCTCTCAGGCGAGATGTAGACGAGGAAAAGCTCGCGATTTTGCGGGTCGTAGTTCAGGCGGAATCCGCCGAACTGCAGCGCTTCCTGACGAGGCTGGGGAGACTGACCGGCCGTCAGCGCGTTGGCCGACTGGACGGGCGCGACCGCCGAGGCCGCGAGGCTGATTTCCGCGATAGTCATTGAACGACTCCCATACCCGAATAAGCTGTGAAAACTATAACACGGGAATCCGAATCGATCCAACTAGAGTTGTGAAACCAGGGGCTTCGCGGCGGTGTTGGGCAGCTTTGGCGAGGTCGGGGCGCCCGTCTAAGGCGCCCCGCTCACTGGACGCCGAAGGGGCGAGGGCATTTCATCCGGCTTGCGCGGGCCGAATTTCGGCAGGGGCGTCATCACCGGTCCGGGGCCGCGCGGAGCCGCCGACGGGCTTGGATGGTCGCCGGGTTTCGCGGGCGCTCCGACCGGCTGCATCTGGGGCGCCCCTGCGGGCGAGCCCACCACCCCTGGCTTTGGCCGCGCGCCGGAAGGGCCCGGGCGGAAGTCGCTCATGCGCACTTCGTCGGTCACGAACCAGGGCTGCATCTTGTCATCCAGATACAGCTTGCGCTGTTCGGCGAGCGTGAAGGGCCGCGATCCGATCCGGCCGAACACCGCCATCTGGTGACCGGTCTCGTCGACGCCGCGGTCGCGGTCGAGGCCCTTCGACAGCGAGAGGGCGGGTGACGGCGTGCGATGGGTCGCGATGAGAATCGGCTTGGGATCGGGCGTGAAGCCATAGAAGTTCGGCTGGCGGTCCGGCGCGGTCAGATGCACCACTTTGAGGCCGTTCACCCCATCGGCGACATAAGCGTAGGCAGTTGCGTTGGTGGTCCCGATGATGACGTCACGGGCGTCGTTCAAGGTTCCGTCTGCGGTGAAGCGCTCATAGATGAACGGTTTCTCCGGGTTTTCGACATCGACGATCACCAGCCCCTCGGACTTCGCGGCGACATAGGCGTAGGTGCGGGCGAGATAGACGCGCTGGGCGTCTTTCAGCGGAATCAGCGCCTGAGTCAGCTTTGGCTTATCCGGCAGCGTCACGTCGACCACTTCCAGGCCGCGCGCGGTGGTCACAAAGAGATAGCGGAACTGAACGGCGGTCGCCCGCGCGTCGGTCATCGGGATGACCGTCACGAGTTTCGGTTTCAGCGGATTGTCGAGATCCAGCACCACGACGCCGGCGTCGGCGGCCACATAGATGATATGGCCGGCGACGGTCAGATGCTTTGCGCCTTTCAGGATGTTGTTCTCGTTCCAGGTCAAGGCCCGGGTTAGGAAGTTGTTCAGCGGGTCGCCGTCGGTGAAGGTCTCGTTCTCCGTCAGGATCAGGCCTTCGACCGAATCCGAGATCAGCGCATAGCGATAGATCGGATGGAAAGGCTGCTCCTGATTGGTCACCCGCATCAGCTCGCCTTCGTTCCGCGGCACGTGGATTGGCTGATTGGTCGCCATCGCCACGCAGGTCGCGTTCTTCGAACGGATGTGGGTGTCCTGACCCATCGGGCCGAACGGCGAGGTCAGGATGCGTTGGCTGACGCCCTTGTTGGCCACGCTGGCGACGTCGTAGACGCGCATGCCGCCCGGGCCTTCCGCCGAGTAGAGATACTCGCCGCGCAACTGCACGCAGGTCGCGGGATTGCCCGTGCCGTTGGCGTGGCTGACCGGCAGCTCCCGACCGCGCTCTTCATGCGCCTTGTAATAGTCGGGATAGGCGTAGCGATGCAGATAGCTCCCGATCACGGCCTGAGGCTCGTCCCACTCCGTCACCTGCACCGAGCGAACCCCTCGCGACTCGCCCAGGAAGGCGTTGTAGCCCACGAAATTCACGAAGTTGGTGCCGTGCAGCAGGAGCTGGGCCATCCAGGCGTTGTTGTCGTTCGCTTTGGAGAGATGGCAGTCCGTGCAGGTCTTGGTCTCCTCCTTGCGCTCGGTGTGCGGGTAATGCGGCGCGAAGGCCTGGCTGGAGAAGCCGCTGGCGGCGATCGGCGGCTGCTGGGCGTAGATGATCTCGCGATTGATGTTGGTGGAGGACAGGATCAACGCGGAGGTCGAGCGGATCGGGGCGATGATGCCGCCTTTGATCGTGCCATGCCGGCCAAGCTGGAACATGTCGTCGCGCGCGACCTGCGGGTTATAGGTCGCGTAGTTGCGGGTCTCGCCGCCTTCGAAGTGATGCAGCTCGGTCTTCCAGTTCGCCTGGATCGGCAGATGGCAGCCGGCGCAACTGGTGGTCCAGGACAGATGGCAGGTGAAGCAGGCCATCTCGTCGTCGCTGTGGGCGAGCTTGGCGGGTTCGATCCCCGGACCCCAGGCGAGGTCATGGTCCTTGCCCATCAGCTTCGCGCGCGCGGCCTTGGCGTTGAAGTGCGGATTTTCCGGATTCACCGTGTCTTTCACCAGGCTCATCTCCCATTCCTTGTTGGGATCGAGCGAGGCGCGCTGGTACAGCTTGCCGCCGCGCCATTCAAAGCGCGGGCGGCCGTCAGACAGGCGCATCAGCGACAGGTCGTTGCCACCGGGCTGGGCCGCCGGGCCGGAGGTGCGCAAGGTCGGGTATTTGTTCACCGTGCCGTGGCAGTCGGCGCAGGTGATCTCGATCGCCGCCGCCACTTCGCCATAGATATGGCCGTTGCCGTGCGAGTCCTGGCTGAAGTGGCAATCGACGCAATGCATCCCGAGATCGACGTGGATCGAGGACATATGCACGGCTTTCTTGAACTTCTGCGGATCGTCGTTCGCGACCTTCTCGCCGACCGCGTCCAGCAGATTGCCTTTGCGGTCGCGCTTGAAGATGGCGCGGAAGTTCCAGCCATGGCCGTGATAATCGGCGAACTGCGTGTCCTTCAGGGTCGGGTTCATGTCCCAGACCTGCTTCAGGAAGTCGATGTCGCCCCACTTGCCGCGCACCGCCGCCTCTTCGGGGTTGCGCTGCAGGATCTCAAACATCTCCGCGTTGGACGGGTATTTCTGCTTCTCCGGCCACATCGCCTGCGCGTCGGACTCATAGTCCCACATCGTGTAGCCCAGCATCGAGTTCAGGAAGATGTTGGGTTGGTGCATGTGGCAGATCATGCACTGGCTGGTCGGGATGGCGCTGGTGAAGACATGCTTCAGCGGATGGCCCGACTCGTTCTTCGGGATCGTAGGATCCTTCGTGATCGTCTTGCCGTCATGGCCGTACTGCGCGTAGGGGCCGGAATGGCGCGGATCGCGGTCGTTGGCGTAGACGACGTGACAGGACGAGCAGCCCGAATTGCGGTAGTCGCCCGGCTGATCGTTGGTGCCCATGAACCAAGTGAACGGATCGTTCAACCGGGTCTTGTGGATGTTCAGCACGGGCACGGCGATCCGCAGACCGGTGCCGGGGCCGCGGTTCGACTGACGAAGGTCCGGGCGCCCCGGCTCTTCGAGGCGTTGCAGCTGACCGAGGCTGTTGGGATTCCCGATTTCCGGGAACTGCGTGATGATGTTGCGCCCGCCGCGTTCGAACACGCGGAAGGGATCGGCGGGCGGAATCACCGCCCAATGGGGCAAAGGCAGCAAGAAGGGCAGAAGACCGCGCTGGAGGGTCTGCTGCGGCGTCGGGACGACCGAGGCCATGATCTTCGCGGGTTCGCCCTCGCGCGTGTAGCCTTCCCCGGTCAGGTAATTCTTGAAGGGCAGAATGCCGTTGTTATAGGCCGCGCCGCCCCACAGCATGGCGCCGGTCGCCATCAGGGACCGCTCGGCGGCCTGGATGATCGGCAGATGGCAGGCGCCGCAGGCTTCGCGCGCGATCCGATAGTCGCTGGGATTCATGAACCGCACGAACTCCGGGGACTCCCGGTTCAGCAGGGTGTAGGTGCGCTTCGGATTGGCGCTGCGCGGGTAGCCCCAGGTCTCCGGATAGCGCGGCTGCACATGGGCCTGATCGAGCGCCGCGCGATAGGCGGCGTCCCCGGGCTGCGCGTCCATCGGTTTCGTGGCGCGCACGTTGCCGCCGTGGCAATCGGCGCAGCCCAGAATCACGCCCTCATTGGCGTGCATCGAGGCGTGGTCGGTCGCGCTGTGGCAGGTGAGGCAGCCCATGCTTTTCGCGCCGGCCTGCTCCACGGTCTGGCCTGCGGGGGCCGGCGGCGTGAAGGCGTAGCGGATTGAGCGCGGCGATTCCCCGCCGGCCGCGAAAGCGGAGGCCGACAGGGTCAGCCAGAGCAGTGAGATCAGGAGGCTGAGGCGGGTCATCAAAACGTCAACACCACGTTGCCGAGGACAGAATAGAGCAGGCTGCCGCCCAGATCGGTCTGGTTGGAGATGTTGTAGAGGTCCTTCAGCCCGCGCGCCGGCACCAGAACCGCGCCGGACAGGCGGACCACGACGTTCTGGATGAAGTTCGGGCGATAGATCACGCCGGCGGAGATGTCCCAGCCGATTTCCGGCCGGATCTTCGCCTGATTCCGCAAGGCCTGCAGCGAGGACGTGTTGGCGAACTCAAGATAGTTGAAGTTACCGGAGATCCGAACCTCCGGGCTCACGTCGAAGTCGGCGCCAACGCCAAGCAGGATCAGGCCTGGATTGACGAAGTTCGACTGGCCTTCCTCCTTCGAGGAGCGCAGCGACGGCAGCACGCCGTTGCGGCCGCTCAACCCGACGCCGCCGCCGCCGATGAAGGGAATGCCCTGACGGATCCAATAGCTGGTGTCGGCGCCGGCGAATTGCGGGTTCTCGAAGATCGCGTCGAAGCCCGTGGCCTTCTTGTCGTACGGGTCCTTGTCGCCGCTGGCGTAGAGGGCAGAGAGGCGCACGCGAATCCAGTCGAAGTCGACCGAAGGCTCGACCGCGGCGAAGAAGGCGCTGATGTCGCTCTTGCCCACCCT
>JBMLRS010000503.1:0-3364 GCA_049240905.1 Elsteraceae bacterium | reverse complement strand
CCGGATGCACACCCGTCTGATCGACCGCTATGGCGGTCTGGTTGAGCGGATGCCGAAATACGCGCTGATCTTCATGCTGTTCACCATGGCCTCGATCGGCCTGCCGGGCACCAGCGGCTTCGTCGGCGAGTTCCTGGTGTTGACTGGCCTGTTCCAGGCTTCGACCTGGTTCGCAGCGCTCGCCGCGACGGGCGTCGTGCTTGGCGCGGCCTATGCCTTGTGGCTCTACCGCCGCGTGGTGTTCGGCAAGCTGGTGCGTGAGGATCTCAAGACCATCACCGACGTCACCCCGCGCGAGATCGCGGTGTTCGCGCCGCTTGTGGCGATCGCCTTGTGGATGGGGATCTATCCCGCCTCCTTCCTGACCCCGATGAGCGTGTCGGTGTCGCACTTGATCAAGAACTACGAAGTCGCCTTGGCGAACAGCGCGACCCGGACGGGCGCCGCGCCCGCGCCGGCGCCCGATCCCAAATTGGCGTTAGCGAGACAGTAATCATGGACACCACCGCGACCTTCACGCTGCTCGACGTCGTCCATATCCAGCCGGAGCTGTTCCTGGCTTTGGCCGCCTTGGCCTTGCTCATGGTCGGGGCCTTCTCGAAGGGCGCGAACGCCGCCCGGTTGGTCACCTGGCTCGCGCTGCTGACCTTGGCCACGACGCTGATGCTGGTGGTTCTTGGCGATCACGGCGACGGCATCGTGGTGCTGAACGGCTTGTTCCGCGCCGACCCATTCGGCACGGCGATGAAGGCTCTGGTGCTGGTCGGCTCCGCCGTCACCTTGATCATGAGCATCGAGTCGTTCGAGCGAGAGGGCATCGCCCGGTTCGAGTATCCCGTGCTGGTGCTGCTCTCGACCCTGGGCATGATGATGATGGTTTCGGCCAACGACCTCATGTCGCTCTATGTCGGCCTGGAGCTGCAAAGCCTCGGCCTCTATGTGATGGCAGCAATCCGGCGCGACAGCACGAAATCGACCGAGGCGGGGCTGAAGTATTTCGTTCTGGGGGCGCTGTCGTCGGGCATGCTGCTCTACGGCGCCTCGATGATCTACGGCTTCGCCGGCACCACCAATTTCGCCGGCATCGCGCAGAGCTTCGGCGGCTCGCCCGAGGGGCCGCCGCTCGGCGTTGTGATTGGCCTGGTGTTCCTGATCGCCGGCCTCGCGTTCAAGGTCTCCGCCGCTCCCTTCCATATGTGGACGCCGGACGTGTATGAAGGCTCCCCGACCCCGGTGACCGCCTTCTTCGCGGCCGCCCCGAAGGTCGCCGCCTTCGCGCTGTTCATCCGCGTCATGATCGGTCCGTTCGGCGACCTGCTGGCGCAGTGGCAGCAGATCATCACCTTCATCTCGTTGCTCTCGATGCTGCTGGGCGCCTTCGCCGCGATCGGCCAGACCAACATCAAGCGTCTGCTGGCTTACAGCTCGATCGGCCATATGGGCTACGCGCTGATCGGCCTCGCCGCCGGGTCCGAGCCGGGGGTGCGCGGCATCGTGCTCTACATGGCGATCTATATGGTCACGTCGATCGGCATGTTCGGATGCGTGCTGGCCATGCGTCGGGATGGTCGTTCGGTCGAGTCGATCAGCGATCTGGCCGGGCTGTCGCGCCGGCAACCGCTGCTCGCCGCCGCCATCGCGATCTTCATGTTCTCGATGGCCGGCATCCCGCCGCTCGCGGGATTCTTCGGCAAGTTCTACGTCTTCATGGCGGCGATCGAGGCGAAGCTCTATGTGCTCGCGGTTGTCGGCGTGCTCTCCAGCGTGGTGGGCGCGTTCTATTACCTGCGCCTGATCAAGATCATGTATTTCGACGAACCGGAGCCGGCTTTCGACGTCATGGGGTCGGACATCGCGGTCATCACCGGGGTGACGGCGGTGGCTTCGGTCGTTTTCTTCCTGTTCCTGTCCCCGGCGGTGAACCGTGCGGCGGTCGCCGCCGCCTCCTTGTTCGGGGCCTGAGACGGCGCTGACCGACCGGTTCCAGTTCGAGACGGTCGAGACCGTCGACAGCACCAACCGGCTCGCCCGTCTTCGGGTGGAGCAGGGCGCTGAGGACGGCTACGCCTTGCGCGCGGTGACGCAGACGGGCGGCGTCGGCCGCGAGGGGCGGGTCTGGGAGAGTCCGGCCGGCAACCTCTACGCCTCCTTCGTGATGCGTCCCGCCCGTCCTTTGCGCGACTTTCCGCAACTGTCTTTCGTCTGCGCCTTGGCGGTGCGCAGCGTGGTGGCGGAGGCGGTGGGGCCGGACGTCGCGATCGGGTTGAAATGGCCGAACGACGTGCTGGCGGAAGGCCGCAAGCTCTCCGGCGTGCTGATCGAGACCGCCGGCGATCCGGTCGCGGCGATCTTGGGCATCGGGATCAATATCGCGCGCTCTCCGGCCCAGTCGCGATGGCCGGCGACTCACCTCGGCGCCTTGACCGCGGCGCCGCCATCGCCCGAGGCGTTGGGGATCAACCTGGGACGCGCCCTGGATCATTGGGCGAGGATCTGGGATCAGGAAGGATTCCCACCGATCCGCGACGCCTGGATGGCGAGCGCCATCGGTATCGGGGGGCCCATGCTGCTGCGGACGGCGCAGGAAGAGACGGAGGGACGGTTCATGGATCTGGAAATGGACGGAACATTGTTGATGGCCCTGCCGAACGGCGCGCTGCGCCGGGTCGCCGCTGGCGACGTCACCCCTCTGGTCGCGGCGGGCTGATCCATGCTGCTCGCCATCGACGCCGGCAACACCAATACGGTCTTCGCGATCTATGACGGCGAGACGCGCCTGGGCGTCTGGCGCATCTCGACCGACTCAAAGCGCACCTCCGACGAATACGCGGTTTGGTTGATCCAACTGATGGCGCTGGAGGGGTTGGAACGCGCCCATGTGAAGCGCGCGGTGATCGCGTCCGTCGTGCCGGAGGGCTTGTTCAACCTCGTGCGGCTGTGCGAGCGATTCTTCGCGGCGACGCCGATCGTGGTGGGCGATCCTCTGGTGAAGCTGAACATCCGCGCGAACATCGACCGGCCGGAGGAAGTCGGCGCCGACCGTCTGGTCAACGCGCTGGCCGCGCGCGAGAAATTCGGCGCGCCGGTGGTGGTGATCGATTTCGGCACGGCGACCACCTTCGATCTGGTCGATCCCAGCGGCGCCTACGCCGGCGGGTTGATCGCGCCGGGCATCAATCTGTCCCTGGAGGCGCTGTATCTGGCCGCCGCCAAGCTGCCGCGCGTCGCGATCAAGAAAACTCAGAAAGTGATCGCGACCAACACGGTGTCCGCGATGCAGTCCGGCCTGTTCTGGGGCTACATTTCGATGATCGAAGGCATTGTCGCCCGGATGCGGGCGGAAACAGGAATTCATCTGCTGACT
>JBMLRS010000502.1:347-1730 GCA_049240905.1 Elsteraceae bacterium | reverse complement strand
GAAACCCTGGTCGAACAGCTTCTTCCGGAAGCCGCCAGCCTCCACCAGCTTGATGTAGATCGCTGAGTGAAGCTTCTCCCAGATCCGCGGCACGCCCAGAAAGATGGTGGGCGCGACCTCGCGCAAATCTTCCTGCACGGTGCGGATCGATTCTCCGAAGTTCACCTGCGCGCCGACATAGATCGGCCCCATCGCCGTCAGGAACTGCTCCGCGACATGGCAGAGCGGCAGATAGCTGAGATGGCGGGTCGCGGCCGTCATGCGCAGCCGATCGCTGGCGCCCATGGCCTCCGCGCGGATGTTGCGATAGCTGAGCGCCGCCCCTTTCGGCTTGCCGGTCGAGCCTGACGTGTAGATCAGAAGCGCGATGTCGCGCAGGGTCTGGCGCGACAGGCGCTCCTCGATCAGCCCGGGATGCGCCGCGCCATAGGCTTTGCCCGTCTGCTCCAGATCCCGGAAAGTGGTGACGAAGTCGGCGGGGTAGGAACGCACGCCCTTGGTCTCGATCACCACGACCTGCTTCACGCTCGGCAGTTCGTCGCGCCGCTCCAGGATCTTATCCACTTGCTCCTGATCTTCGCAGATCACGATCTCCGCGTCGGAATGCGCCAACACATAGGCGACCTCGTTCGACGGGCTGGTCGAATAGACGCCGACCGTGACCCCGCCGACCAATCCGGCGCCCAGTTGCGACAGCACCCATTCGATCCGGTTCTCCGACAGCACGGCGATATGCCCGCCGTCCGACAGGCCAAGGGACATGAACCCCAGGCCGACGCTGCAGGCGCGCTCGTAGTAGGTCTTCCAGCTCGTGGGTTTCCAGACGCCGAAATCCTTCTGGCGGATCGCGATCTCGTCCGGGCGTACCCGCGCCTGTTCGCGCAGCATCTGGGGCAGGGTGAAGTCAGGGAAGCTCATCGGCGGCCCTCAGCTCAGCCAGCGCTTGCGGCGCTTGTAGTGTTTGACGTCGCGGAAGCTCTTATGGTCGCCGCCGGACTCGCGCAGGCCCAGATAGAATTCGCGGACGTCCTGGTCGCGCATCAGCCGCTCGACCGGTCCATCGATCACGATCTTGCCGGTCTCCATGATGTAGGCGTAATGCGAGACGGCGAAGGCGATGGCCGCGTTCTGCTCCACCAGCAGCATCGAGGCGCCGCGTTCCCGATTGATCCGGGCGATGATGGTGAAGATCTCCTCCACCAGCATCGGCGAGAGGCCCAGCGACGGCTCGTCCAACAGGATCAGCTGAGGATCCGCGATCAGCGCCCGACCGATCGCCAGCATCTGCTGCTCGCCGCCGGACAAATAGCCGGCGCGCGCGGATCGCCGCTCCCGCAACCGAGGGAAATATTCGTAAACCAGATCGAAATCCGCCTGCTTGCC
>JBMLRS010000502.1:0-337 GCA_049240905.1 Elsteraceae bacterium | reverse complement strand
TAGCGCTGGTCATGCGTGCCCGCGCCGGCGCGGGCGAAAGTCGCGGCGATCAGGTTCTCGTCGACCGTAAGATCTTCGAAGATCCGGCGGCCCTCCATGACATGGAACATGCCGCGCCGCACCAGCGCATGCGGCTCCAGTGAAGCGACGTCGGTCCCGTGGAAGCGGATATGGCCGGAGGTCACCGCGCCGTCCTGAATCTCGAGCAGCCGGGAGACCGCCTTGAGTGTGGTCGACTTGCCCGCGCCGTTGGAGCCGAGAAGGGCGACGATCTGGCCCTTGGGCACCTCAAGCGACAGCCCGCGCAGGACCTGGACGGTCTTGTTGTAGATCACCT
>JBMLRS010000501.1:9846-13362 GCA_049240905.1 Elsteraceae bacterium | reverse complement strand
CGTCGTCATGATTTTCCGCAGCCTGATTCCCGCCGACCTGATCGCGAAGATGACCCGCTGCCGCATGATCGTGCGCTATGGGGTCGGCGTGGATCGCATCGACAAGCCCGCCTGCGACGCGCGCCAGATCGCGGTCTGCAACACGCCGGATTACGGCACGTTCGAAGTGGCCGATCACGCCATCGCCCTCACCCTCGCCCTGCGCCGCGGCTTGGTCGGATTCCATGACCGGCTGCGCGACAATCCGGTCGGCCACTGGCGTTACGACACCGAGCCGACAGTTCGCCGTCTGGGCGTGCAGACCTTCGGCGTGCTGGGCTGCGGCCGCATTGGCACTGCCACCGCCTTGCGCGCGAAAGCCCTGGGCTTCCGCGTCACTTTCTTCGATCCCTATCTGCCGAACGGCATGGAGCGCGCGCTGGGGCTGGACCGGGTGAAGAGCCTGGAGGAACTAGCCAAGCAGTCGGACGTGCTCAGCCTGCATGTGCCGCTGACGCCGGAGACCAAGGGCATGGTCGACGCGAGCGTGATCAACGCCCTGCCGAAGGGCGCGATCGTGGTCAACACCGCGCGCGGACCCGTGCTGAACTATGACGCGCTGGAGGCGGCGCTGCGATCCGGTCATCTGTCCGGCGCCGGATTGGACGTTTTGCCGGTCGAGCCGCCGGTCGAGCCGGTTCATCCGCTGTTCGCAGCCTACCGGGCGCGGGAAGCCTGGCAGACCGGCCGAGTGATCATCACCCCGCACTCAGCCTTCTATTCTCCCCAGTCCTGGGAGGACATGCGGGAGCTGCCGCTGGAGACCGTGAAGCGCTTCCTCGTTGACGGCACGGTGATGAATCGTTTTACGCTGACCTGACCAACCCTTGAGAGCGGAGAAATTCATGCCCGACAGTCATTCTCCGCTCTCGATCCGCAGCCCCCTCGCCCATGCCGATTGGCGGTATGTGGAGGCGCCGGACCTGGAGCAGGTCAGCGCTGAGGACTGGGTGATGGTCGACGCCCAGCGCGCGACCTATTGGCGGGAGCGTCAGGCCGATCGCGCGCTGGAGCTTCTGGCGCGGGAAGAGTCGGAGCCGAGCTTCGGCTACGCCGTGAACAATTATCGCCACTGCTTGGAATCAGCCACCCGCGTTCTGCAGGCCGGGTTTGACGAGGAGCGCGTCGTGGTGGCGCTGCTGCACGACATCGGCTTCACGATCGCCGGCCCCAGCCATGGCGCTTTTTCGGCGGCGCTCTTGAAGCCTTTCATCAGCGAGACCAATCACTGGCTTCTGGCCAACCACCAGATCTTCCAGGGCTGGCACGCCTTCACCCATTACGCTCGCGACGAATCCAAGCTGGAGGCCCTGCGCGGCCATCCCGCTTTCGAGACCACGGCGGACTTCGTCGCCCGCTTCGACCAGAACACCATCACCCCGGATTTCGAGGCGATGCCGCTGGAGGCATTCCGCCCGATGGTCCATCGGGTGTTTGGGGCTAGTTGATCTTCAGCCGCCCAGTCGGCTGCGGCAGGCTCTGCAGGCGATCCTTGAAGACGTCCGAAATCGCCTGGGAATCATCGCCGGTCTGCATCACGTAGGGCGTGATGAAGAGCAGCAATTCGCGCTTCTGAATACCCGCCCTCTGGGTCTTGAAAACGTTGCCCAGCAGGGGAATGTCGGCGAACAGCGGGACGCCGGTCTCCCCTGCGCTGCGCGTCTCAGAGATCAAGCCGCCCAGCAGCACTGTCGCGCCGTCGCGCAGCGACAACTGCGTGGTCAGTTGGCGATTGTTGATGATCGGCGACGGCACGGAGGTCAGCTGATTCTGCTGCGCTTCGGAGACTTCCTGGGTCAGCTCCAGATCGATCTGATTGCCGGCGTATATGGTCGGCTTCACAGAGAGGATCACGCCGGTCGTGCGATACTGCACTTGCTGCAGAAACCCTGTCGTGCCGCCGACCTGAAAGCCGGAGCCGGTCGCTTGGCTGGTCACGATCGGCACTTCGGTGCCGACCTGGATCCGCGCCCGCCCACCGCTGCGGGTGAGCACGCGCGGGGTCGACAGGATGCTGACGCGGTTGTCCTGGTTGAAGGCGTTCAGGATCGCGCGCACGTCGCCGGCGGAATTGAGGATCGTGAAATTCAGCCCCAAGGCGCCGCGTTGCAGGCTTCCGATCGTTGAAGCCACGCCGCGATAGGCGCCCAGCCCCAGATTCAACGCCCATTCCACGCCCAGCGCCTTGGAATCGTCCAAGGTCACCTCTGCGATCGTCACTTCGATCAGCGCCTCGCGCGGGGCCTGATCCAGGGTCTCCATCAGGCTCCGGACCTGGGCGAACTCCTCGGCCGAGCCCATGAAGACAAGGCCGTTGCGCGCGGAATCGACGATGAAGCGCGGGCGCCGCTGGGTCTGATTGGCGGCCTGCGGCTGCGCCTCCGCCTGGCGCGCGGCGCCTTCAGGCGGGGTCGAGCCTTGCCCGCCGGTCACGCCCGGCGGCAAGGCCAGTGGCGGCAGCCCTCCGACGCCGGCGAGCAGGGTGGGCGGGATCTGCGACGCAAGCTCTGACGTCGTCACTGGCGCGCGCGGCGTGGCGGCCGCCTCTTCCGCGGTGGCCGTGCCTTCAAAGATCCGGTTCAACACCTGATGCAGGCTGTCCGCGGTGGTGTTCTTCACGGGATAGAAAAAGACCGTGCGTTGCGGATCGGCCCGCGCCGGTTGATCCAGCTCGCGCGCCCAACGGGTCAAATGGTCCAGCACAGCGGCGTCCGGCGCGAAACCAAGAACCATGTTCTGCGCCGGCACCGGCACCAGCGTGATCGCGGCGGAGGCGACGCCGGAGGAGGCGGCGTCATAGCCTTCCGCGCGCATGATCTCGGCCAGCTTGTCCGCCATGCGCTGCGCGGTCCAATAGATCGGATCGATGCGGGCGGAGCGTCGCCCGGCCAGACGCGGCTGATCGAACACCCGCAAAGCGTCGACCGCGCCGCGCACGTCGTCCAGCAGGCCCATCACCGTCACCGCGTTCGCGCTGGGCCCGCCGCACAGCATGCGCATCGCGCTGCAGCTTGCCCGCCGCGTCGTTCGCGCTCAGCGATCCAAGATCGACGACCTGGAAGAGCGGGCGCATCGACATCGGCACGTCGGGCAGGCTGCGCCCGCGGATCACCCGCGGCATCTCGGCGAACAGCGCTTCGCTGGGCAGGACCCGCACCCGATCCGCGTCGAAGGAGAGCCGCACGCCGTAGCCGCGCAAGACATTCTCAGCGATCCCCAACAGTTCGGCTGGCGGACGCGGCCGCGCAAGGCGCAGCGTCACCAGATCCGATCGGGCCTTCACTTGCGGATCCACGCTGTAGGAGAGTTTCAAGGCCTCGCCCAGCACGCCGTCGATGAACACTGGCAGCGGCAGCTGCTCAATCGACAGCGACACCGGGGGGCCGTCGGGTATCTGAGCGGCGGAGGACGGCGACGGTGCGGGCGCCGCCTGCGTCGCGCCGGGCCCTCCAGGCGGCGTCGGCGTGGTGGAGATCG
>JBMLRS010000501.1:0-9836 GCA_049240905.1 Elsteraceae bacterium | reverse complement strand
GGTTTGCGCGACGTTGCTCGGGAAGACGGGGCCCGGCGTCGGCGCGGCGACCAGGCCGGAGGCGCGGGTCGGCACCAAAGACGGCAGGGACAAGGGCGGCGGCGCGTCGAGCGCGCAGCCTGCCAGCAACGCCGAAAGCAGCGCAGGGGTCAGCGAGGACGGACGAAGCCGGACGGCGAAACTCATTTTCTGCGACGCCTGTTTTATTTCGGTGTGTTGAGGCGGAGGACGCGTCTGACCCCGCCTAGCTCCACTGTCACGCCGTCGCTCCGGATGTCAACGATCCGACTCCCATCCGGAAAGTTTTCTCCGACTCGACGATATTCCGGCGCGACGCCTGGGCCGCCGAGGACAATCGCCATGGTGTCGCCGCCCCATGTCATCACCCCGCCCAAGCGCCAGGGGCGCGTGACCGCGGGCATCGCAGGAACCGCCGCCGGGGCGGGCGCCGGCGCGACCCTCGCCCCCCAGGGATCCCGACGCGTGAGCCAGGCGAGATCGGCGTCAGGCGCATAGCGCGCGGGGATCCCCGTCGGGGGCGCCGACGCCCGCGGTTGGGCGAGGGTCGAGGGCGCGCTCGGCGGCCACCAACCCAGCGCGCCGCCGCCCAAGATCGCCGACGCATAGATCAGGAACCAAGCGGGATTCACGGCGCGCTCCCCAACTTCACCGGCGCTGTCAGCGCCGCCTCGAAGCGCGCGGCAGGCTGAGACTGCACCCGAAGCCGCTCAACCACGACAAGGCGATCCGCACCGGCGAGCGCGCCAAGCCAGCGCTCCAGCGCCGGGGTCGGCATTCCGCCTGTCACCGTCGCCTGGATTGTCACGAGGTCCGGCGCGCCGGCTGGGGTGACCCGATCGATCCGAACGGTTGCGCGCTCAGCCCCTTGCGCGGTCAGGCTTTGCGAGAGCCAGTCCTGGATCATCGCGCGAGCCTGGCTTTCGCTGCTCGCGCGCCAACTCAACGCCGACAAGCCGGCGGCGTCGCTTTCCGCCCGACGCCGCGCCTCAGCCCAGGCCGGCCCATTCGCCGCGAGCCGAAGACCTTGCTCCAGCTCCGCGCGCAAGTCGCGCTCGCGCAGACGCCAAGTTTCGTCCACCAGGTTTGGCGCGGAGACGAGCGCGAAGGCCGTCGCCAGAATCCCGATCAGAAGGGCGCCGATCCGCGCCAAAGGCGTCATCACGAACTGGTCGCGCCAACCGCTCATCGCGCCAATGCAAGGCGCAGGCGAACCACGCGCTCCTCCGTTCCGCCCGCCCCATCAAGCGTGACCCCGGCGACGCCAGGGATCGCCTCCAATCGCCGCACCAGCGCGGCGCCGTCCAGCGCTTTGCTGACGATCAGGGTCGCGTTCAAGTCGGCGGGTTGCTGGAACCAATCGATCAACCGGACCCCATCCTCCGGCAAGGCGGCCGCCACCGCCGCCAGCAAGCTCAAGGGAGAGGGTCTTGCTGCAAGCGCGGCGAGCGTCTGAGACTGAGCGGCCGCCGCCAGCGCCGCGTCGCGATCGGCGCGCGTGGCGCGGATCCGGCCTTCTTCCTGCGCAAGCGCGGACTCGACCGCCCTCAGATCGCTCCAGGCGCGCGCCGCGTCGCCGCCGACATAGGCCGCGGCGAACAAGGCCAGCGCCAGCAGCGCGCGCCGCAGACGCGCGTCCTGCAGCCAGTCGATCGACAAACCGGCGGGGAGCCAGGGGAGGCTCGCCGCGGGCTCGGACCAGCGTCGGGCGTAAGGGGCGGATCGCCAGACCGGCTCCTCGGGCGCCGGCGGCGCGCCCTGCCGCTCGGGCGCCTCTCCCGCGCCGCGCAAGAAGCCGCGCCAGACGATCTCGTCCGGGAGCGCGTTCCATGACTGGCTTGCGCGCAGTTCGCCCTCGCGCCAGATCTGGCCTTCGACTCCATCCGGATTGAGCAGCAAGCGCGCGCCGTCCCGTCCAGGCGCCTGCAGCAGAGTCGCCGGAACGCCTTCCGGCGCGGTTGCGTCGGGTCGCCAGGTCCAGGCCGACATGCCGAAGCGGCCGGCGACCAAGAACAACCCATCGGCCGGAAATGGCGACCAGGCCCGCGCCGCCATCAGCGTCGCCCGCTGCGCGTCGATCTTCGCGACCCCGATGGGATAGCCGAACCAGCGATACGCCATCCGCGAGCGCCCGATCACCTGAACGCCCGCGCCCACGCCGTCCGGCGCGGGGCGTGGCGCGTCACGGCCGTGGAGGGTCGAGGCGGAGCGGCGGGAAAGCAGGGAGATCGTCATGGGTCCTTGGCAAGCCGGTCGAAGATACGGGAACCGGAAGGCTCCAGTCGACCCGCCATGGTCTGTGTGGTTCCACGGCGGCGACGCGAAGCTCCATTCGGCGCGCCATCTTCCCCGCGACGACCGTGAGCCGCATCGCGCCGGACGGGCTGCTGATCAGCCCGCGCGGGTCCGACTTGGCCTCCCTCGGCAGCAGGTCGAGCGTGGAGACGCGCGCGGCGATCAAAGCGTCGGCGAGATCCGCGGCCACGCCCTCCAGCGACATCAGCGCCTCTCTCGGCGCCTGCTTCGGATCAAAGCCTCCCGGCCCTCGAACGGTCACGGAGCGCGTCCAGGCGTCCTCGCGCCACAAAGCGCGCTGGTCGCGCCAGCCGACGATGTTGATCGCCTCCGACGGCGTGAGCAAAGGCGCGTTGCGCGGCGGCGGCATTCCGGCTGCCGCGTAGGCGTCGCGCTCGGAGCCGCCGGCGCGGGCGAAGTCGTCGGCGTCGATATAGTCGAAATAGGCGTTGGCCAGCGTCTGCGCCTGTTCCGGATCGACGCCGAAAGCGGCGAGAACGCGCCGCAGCGTCGCCCCGGTGACGCCGTCCAGGGAGACCAAGCCACGCAGCTCCTGCGCCGCGATCCGCGCGTCGCCCTCCGCGTAAGCTGTCGAATCCGCGCGCAGATCCTCCGACTCCCCACCTTGCGTGATCGCCTTCAGCAGGAAAACCGCGTTCGCCCGCTCCAGCGCCAGCGTCGCGGCGAAGCGTTCGCGCGCCCGCTGCGCCCGATCGACGGAAACGCTGACGCCTTCGGTCAGCGGGATCATCAACAGGGTGAGAACCAGAACCGCCGCCAGCGCGATCGGCAGAAGGAAGCCCTGCTGCGCGGTTCGGTTCATCCCGCGAGAACCCGCCAGAGCGCGACCGCCAACAACCCGCCCAGCAATCCCGGCCCGAACGGCGCGCTTTGCGACCCCGTGAGCCTGCGTCTCCGCGCGACGGCGGCGCCGACCGCCACAATCAAGGTTCCGCCGGCGCCTATCAACAGCAGCAAGGCCAAATCGCCGAGACCGACCCAATATCCCGCGATCGCCAGAAGCTTGACGTCGCCAAACCCGACCGCCTCGACGCCGCGCCATCGAAGCCAGATCCAACGCAGCCCGAGCAGCAGCCCCGCGCCCGCCGCCGCGCCGGCGACCCGGTCGGCGAACGGGGGCTCTCCCGTCGCGCTCAAGACCAACGCGATCAGGGCCAATGGGGCCAACAAGGCGTCTGGCAGAAAACCCTGGTCGACATCGATCCAGGCAAGCGTGACCGCAAGCGCCGCCGCCGCTCCCAAGCCCACCGCCTCAATCGGAGAGCCGCCGCAAAGCAGCGTCAAGGAAGCCCCCGCGAGCGCGGCCGCCTCCACCATCGGCTCCATCGAGGGTAGAGTTGCGCCGCAGGCCGCGCAGCGGCCGCGTCGACGCAGAAAGCCGAAGAGCGGGATCAACTCCGCGACGCCAAGGGCGCGCCGCCCACAAAAGCATCTGGACCGCCCCGCGATCGACGGCAAAACCGCCCCATCGCCGCCCGCGCGGAAATCGGCGGCGAGACGTTCTGCGAACGTCCCGACGAAACTGCCGAGCGCCAACGCGACCCCCAGGGCGACGAGGATTTCCAGGTTCATGCCGACAAAACTCTCATGACCACGACAGGCGTCACAGCCAAATCACAATTTAGTCGCTATCCTGGTTCGGTATAGGTTGTCGGACTAGTGCGCCGCAACGTTTGGGGGACATGCCGAAATGAGTGCAATTGGGTCGATGGCTCGCCAAGCGAGCGTCTCGCTGATCGCGGGCTTGCTGTTGTTGATCGCGCCAGTCCACGCTTCGGCTGCCGATCTGGTGGTGGTCGACGCCCGCGGGATCGATCTGAAACCCGGCGCGAAGATTCCGTCGAACGTGGTGGTAAAGCTGGGCGCCGGCGCCCGGTTGACTTTGGTGACGGCGAACGGAGAGACCATCCGCCTGCGCGGTCCTTTCGAGGATTTGCCCGTGCGGGACGTCGCCAACACGCAAGGCGTGGTCGACAGCCTGCGCAAGATGATGGTCGCGCCGTCATCCGGCGCGCTGACGCCCGGCGTCGTGCGCAGCGGCGGCGACCTCATCGATCTGCCCGGACCCTGGTTGGTCGACGTGAGCCGCCCCGGCACGCGCTGCATCCGCGAGGGCGAGCCGGTGGTGCTCTGGCGGCCGGTGAAGGCCGTCGCCGCCGAAGCGCTGTCGATCACCCCGATTGATCGCGGCTGGGAAGCCAAGGGGTCCTGGCCCGCCGGCCTGGACACGGTGACGATGCCGGCGACGCTGCCTCTGACTTCAGGCAACACCTTCAAGGTCGAGGTCGGGCAAGTGGAGCATCCCCTGATGTTCCAGGTGGTTCCGAAATCCTTGGACAACGACAAGATGCGCGCGGCCTGGATGGATGAGGTCGGGTGCAACTCGCAAGCCGTCGCCCTCGCCAAATCGATTCCCCAGTAAGGGCTTCAAGGCCCTATCTGATTAAGGCGTCGCCAGACTCCAAATTGGGTCTAGACTAGCCCTCGTCGACTCTTCGGACGAGGGCTGGTCATGCGCATTCACCTCCTGCTCACGCTGCTCGCCTTCTTGTCGCTGATTGGCGGCGCGAGCGCTCAGTCGCCCAAGTCAGGCGGCGTTCTGACCTTCGGCGTCGCGGCCGAGCCGCCAACCTTCGACTGCCACGGCGGCAACACTTTCGCGGTGCTTCATGCCGTCGCGCCGCATTACTCCACCCTGCTGAAGTTCGACCTCGCGAACTATCCGAAAATCGTCGGCGATCTGGCGGAGAGTTGGACTGTCTCGCCCGATCAGAAAACCTTCACTTTCAAGCTGCATCCGAACGTCGCTTTCCACGACGGGACCAAGCTGACCTCCACAGACGTCAAAGCCAGCTACGAGCGCTTGCGGCGACCGCCAGCGGGCGTGCTGTCGATCCGGCAGGCGAGCTTTTCGGACATCGAGACGATCGAGGCGCCGGATCCGACCACGGTGGTCTTCACCCTGTCGCAGTTGAACGCGGCGATGCTGGCGACCTTCGCCAGCCCCTGGAACTGTATCTATTCCGCCGAAAAGCTGGCCTCGGACCCAAAGTTCCCGGAGCGGAACATCTTGGGGACCGGACCGTTCAAGTTCGTGGAGCATGTCAAAGGCTCGCATTGGACGGGCGTGCGATCAGGCGGCTACTTCCGCAGCGGCCTGCCCTATTTGGACGGGTACAAAGCAGTGTTCGTCAGCGATCCGTCAGCTCTGGTGAACGCGCTTCAGGGCGGCTCGATCGCAACCGAGTTCCGCGGGTTGACGCCAGCCCAGCGCGACCGACTGACCGAGGCTCTCGGACCCCAGATGCGGGTCGAGGAGATGGACGAGTTGGTCGTCTTGTTGATTCAGTTCAACACGGAGAAGAAGCCGTTCGACGATCCGCGCGTGCGCCGCGCGCTCAGCCTTGCGATCGACCGTTGGAACGGCAGCCCAGGCCTCGCCCGCTCCTCCCGTCTGAAAGGCGTCGGCGGCGTGATGCGTCCCGGCGGCCCGTTCGCGGCGCCGGAATCAGAGCTGGTTAAGCTGCCGGGCTATGGCAAAGACCCGGAGGCCGCGCGCGCCGAAGCCCGCAGGCTGCTGAAGGAAGCCGGTCAGGAGAACCTGACCTTCACCCTCTCCAATCGGAACTTTTCGCCCTACACCGTCGGCGGCGTCTACGCCATCGACCAATGGCGGCGGATCGGCGTCAACGTCGAGCATAAGCAGATGGAGACGGCGGCCTGGACCCAGGCGATGAATAGCGGCGGCTATGACGTGATCGTCGATTTCTCCAGCGACTTCATCGACGAGCCGAGTTTCGCCCTGATCAAATATCTGTCCTTCGACAAATCGCCGATCAACGTCAGCCGGGCGATCGATCGGGAATTGGACGCGCTTTACGAAAAGCAGCAGCGCAGCACGGATTTGAAGTCACGCCTGGAGTTGGTGCGCGCTTTCGAAGCCCGCGCCCTGACCCAGGCCGCCAGCGTGCCGCTGCTCTGGACCCAGCGCATCCTCGCGAGCCGCAGCTACGTGAAAGGCTGGCGAATGTCGGCCAGCAACTCCCTGGGCCAGGATCTCGCGGAAGTCTGGCTGGATCAGTAAGCGCTAGGAAAATCAACATCACGCGGCGATAAAGTGACAGCCGCATCAATATTGTCTAAAACGTTTCTTGAATAAAGAAAAATCATTCCCATATGTTTCTACAGTAAATCCATCAAAATTGTAGTTTTTTGAAGCCATTCCGAAGATTTTATTTTCTCCATGAATCTGACGCTATTTCCTTATGACCATCCTTCTCCAGAATCAACGCTCATCATCCGTCTGCGTTGAGCTGCCGCGGAAAATTTGCACTTTCTTTGCGCTTCGTCATGATTTCCAACTCATTCATCACGAAATAACCGCCATTCGACCCGCGGCCACCGTCTTAGGGTGTTTTCAGGTTTAGCCTGAATCGCGAAAAGCCGAACACGCGCTGATTTTCATGAACTCCTGAACAAGACCGGCTTTGACGTAAGCCGATCTTGATTTAGCGGCGCCCGCTTTCCCTTCACCAAGACCCGACCGATCGCGATGGAGGACCTGATGTCCGATAGCTTGAGAAACCCCTATGCGAATATCGAAGCGGCCTGGGTCGCCAACCTGAACGTGGCCGAACAGCTCAAGCAGATCACCGTGCTGATCGTGGACGATCACTCCTACATGAGGAGCTTGATCGTTCGCATGCTGCGCGACATCGGCGTCGAGGACGTCAAGGCGGCTAGCGGGACGGATGAAGCCCTGGCGCTGATCAAGGCCAGCGAAGCGTCGCCGCATTTGATCCTATGCGACCTGAAGATGCCTGATCGCGATGGGTTCGCCTTCGTCGCCGCGCTGCGCCAACTGCCCGAACCGGCGAAAGCCGGCCTGCCCGTCCTGATCCTGACCGGCAACGCCACGGCGGACAATATCGAGGAGGTGGTGAAGCTCGGCGTTCAAGGCGTGCTGGCCAAGCCGCTCGCCGCGACGACGCTGAGGGAGCATATCGTCGTCGCCTTGGCCGGGCGGACGACGCCCAATTAGGGCGCGCCATCCGAGCCCCCTGTCCCATCGCATCGTCTCAACGGTCTCACCCGACCAGGAGCATTCCATTTTGAAAAAGCCAGCCCCGCAGACCCTCCGCGACGGCGTCGATCAGCAATCGCGCGTGCAAGCCGAGGAGAGGCTCTTGAAAGCTGGCGATCTCCAACGGGCGATCTTCAACAGCGCGAACTTCTCCAGCATCGCAACCGACGCCAAGGGCGTCATTCAGATCTTCAATGTCGGCGCGGAGCGCATGCTGGGCTACGCCGCCGCCGAGGTGATGAACAAGATCACCCCGGCGGACATCTCCGACCCTAAGGAAGTGATCGCCCGTGCGCGCCTGCTGAGCGCGGAGCTGGGCACGGAGATCACGCCAGGCTTCGACGCCCTGGTCTTCAAGGCCTCTCGTGGGATCGAAGACATCTACGAACTGACCTACATCCGGAAGGACGGCACCCGCTTCCCCGCCGTGGTGTCGACCACCGCGCTGCGGGACGCCAACGACGCGATCATCGGCTATCTGCTGATCGGCACCGACAACACCGCGCGTAAGCTGGTCGAAGAAGAGCAGAAGAAGCTCGATCAACGGCTTCGAGACCAGCAATTCTATACCCGCTCCTTGATTGAATCGAACATCGACGCGCTGATGACGACCGACGCGTCGGGCATCATCACCGACGTCAACAAGCAGATGGAAGCCTTGACTGGCTGCACCCGCGACGAACTGATCGGAGCGCCCTTCAAGAGCTACTTCACCGACCCGGAGCGCGCGGAAGCGGCGATCAAGCAGGTGTTGAGCGAGAAGAAAGTCACGGATTTCGAGCTGACCGCCCGGGCGTTGGACGGCAAGCACACCGTCGTCTCCTACAACGCGACCACCTTCTATGATCGGCAACGAACGCTGCAGGGGGTGTTCGCGGCCGCGCGCGACATCACCGAACGCAAGCGCTTTGAGCTGGAGCTGCAGGAGGCCAAGGCGGCGGCCGAAAGCGCCAGCCAGATCAAGTCCGATTTTCTGGCGAGCATGAGCCATGAAATCCGCACGCCGATGAACGCGATCATCGGCATCGCGGACTTGCTGGCGAAAACCGAGCTCACGGAAGAACAGTCGAAATATGTGCAGATCTTTCGCCGCGCCGGCGCGAACCTGCTCTACCTGATCAACGACATTCTCGACCTCTCTAAAGTGGAGGCCTCCCAGCTGGAGCTTGAGCGCACGCATTTCGCGCTCGACGACCTGCTGGCGAAAGTGATTGAAATCGTGGAGGTGCGCGCGGCCGAGAAGGATCTGTCGCTCGTCATCACTGTCGCGGACGATGCGCCGAACGATCTGGTCGGCGACCCCATTCGCCTTCAGCAAGTGCTTTTGAACTTGCTGGGCAACGCCATCAAGTTCACGGAGTTCGGCGAAGTGTCGTTGCGCGTGACGATCGACGCCCGCTCCCCCGGCGCGAACATCATGCAATTCTCTGTGACCGACACGGGCGTCGGAATCCAGGACGCCAAGCTCGGCGCCGTCTTCGAACGTTTCACACAGGCCGACTCATCGACCACCCGACGATTTGGCGGAACCGGCTTGGGCCTCACCATCTCGAAGCGGATCGTTGAGCTGATGGGCGGGCGGATCTGGGTGGAGAGCGAGATTGGCAAGGGCAGCGTGTTCTCGTTCTCGATCCCGCTGGATATCTCGACCAGCGCAAGCGCCATGATGGAGGCGCCGGCTGGATCCGGGCCAGCGCCGCGCATGGCGCCGCTGACCATTCTTCTGGTCGAGGATTCGCTGGATAACCAGATCATCACCCTCGCCTATCTGCGCGACACGCCCTACCGCGTCGACGTCGCGGAGAACGGCGCGGTCGCCTGCGAGAAGTTCGCCGCCGGCGCCTATGACCTGGTGCTCATGGATCGTCAGATGCCCGTGATGGATGGTCTGACCGCGACCCGCGCGATCCGGGAGTGGGAGGCGCAGAACCATCGCGCGCCGACGCCGATCATCGCCCTGACCGCCGCCGCCTTGAAAGGCGATCAGGAGAAATGCATGGCCGCCGGATGCACCGCCTATCTGACCAAGCCGATCAAGCAGGAAGTGTTGCTGCAGGCGATCAAGGCGTTCTCGGTCGGCCCCGCTCGATCGGGGAAAGCGATCCGGGTGGCGGTGGATCCGCGATACGCCGATCTCGCGCCGCCCTTCCTGGAGAATTGCCGCGGCAACATCGGGAAAATGCGCGCGGCCTTGGCGTCCGATGATCTTGAGACGATAGGCTTTCTCAGCCACGGCATGCGGGGGGCGGGCGGAAGCTTCGGCTTCACCGCGATCACCGAACTGGGGGCCAGCCTTGAAATCGCCGCCGAACGCCAGGATCTGCCGGCCTTGAGCGCCGCCATCGCCGCGTTAGAAGCCTATCTGGAACGCCTGGAGATCATCGCCTGACCAACCCGGCGGATGCTTTGGCTTTCAAGC
>JBMLRS010000500.1:1712-5719 GCA_049240905.1 Elsteraceae bacterium | reverse complement strand
GTCGAGGCTGAGGCCCATGTCGTAGACGATGCGGATGCGCTCGGTCAGCGCCGAAGCCAAGCCTTCGGCTTTGACCTGCGATCCGGCGGCGTAGAGCTTGGTCAATCCGACGACCACCGTGCCGGCGACCGACAGAAAGATCACGGAGAAGACGATCCGATCCAGCCGCCGTCTGCGAGCGACGCTCAAATCCACCACCATCGCGCCATAGACGCCCAGAACGATCGCGCCAAGGCCGGCGGCCCAGGGCAGCAAGCCGGTCGCGCTGCGCACTTTCTCTGCGACATATTTTTTCGGCAGATGGATGACCACCTGGCCGCCGAAGCCGAAGCGAGAGCGAATCGGCAAAAAGATCTGGGTTTGCGTCTCGCCCGAGACGGTCGTGACCTCAGTGAGGTTTCGACTATCCGCGGCGATGGGATCAATCTTGAAACGCGGATCGGTCTGCTGAAAGATCACTCCGCCTACACTGTTTAAGATAGTAATGGCGTCGATCGCATCATCCACTTTGATGATCGGCCGCACTAGCGTGTCAAACCCCGCGAACTGAGTCAAAGGTAAGCCAGCGTCGAGAAATTTCTCTAGCGTTTGCTGCACTGGCCGCGATTGCGCCAAGACTTTCTCTATCTCAAATCGAGGGTACTTAGTAAAAGCCTCTCGATCTCCAATATATGCGAGCAGCCCAAGTGACAATATCCCGGTAAGGAACATGATCAAGAACTCAGAGACCCGTTTTTGGAGACTCGTGTTCGTCATGTTCCTAAGGGATACCCAAGAAAAAGCATGTCCGGCTCAATGCACTCGTTCATCGCGTTTAAAGCCTTGTGAGTCTAGTTCTGACCGCCAGTCAATGCAAAACGAAAGCAATCCACAGTTCTATCCGTAAATCACAGAGTGTGTCGACCGTCACAGTTCGGATCCCCACTGTATTTTTCCCGCCGATCGGACGAGAGTCGGCGACGCACGATTTTTGAGGCCCATCATGCCCAGCGCCGCCCCGCTTCCTCTCGCCGCCCCGAAACATCGCAGCTATGATGTGGTCATCGTCGGCGGCGCCATGATCGGCTCCTCCGTCGCCTGGTTCCTCTCCAGCAACCCGGATTTCCAGGGCCGCATCCTGGTGGTCGAGCGGGATCCCACCTACGAATTCTCCACGACCGCGCGCACCAACAGCTGCATCCGCCAGCAATTCTCCACGGAGATCAACATCCGCATCTCCCAGTTCGGGGCGGAGTATGTGAAGAATTTCCGCCGCTTCATGGAGGACGACCCGGAGGCGCCGGCTCTCCGCCTCCACAGCTTCGGCTACATGTATATGGCGGGGAATGAAGCCTTCGCCGATGTGCTGCGCGAGTGTCACTCGATCCAAGCCGCTCTGGGCGCCGGCACCCGGCTGATGACGCCCGAAGAGATCGCCGCCGAATATCCCTTCTACAATCTCGACGGCGTGGTGTTGGGCAGCCACAACCCGATCGACGAAGGCTATTTCGACGGCGGCACGATGTTCGACTGGTGGCGTCGCAAGGCGCGCCAGAAGGGCGTCGAGTATCTGGGCAACGAGGTGGTGGCGATGACCCGCAACGGCGCTCGGATCGAAAGCGTCACCCTGAAGTCCGGCGAGGTGATCGCGGCCGGGCTGGTGGTCAACGCCTCCGGCCCGCGCGCGAACCTGACCGCGGCCATGGCCGGGCTTTCAGTTCCAGTGGAGCCGCGCCGACGCTTCACGTTCATCTTCGACGCGGAGAAGAAGCTGGAGGGCGAGCTGCCGCTGACCATCGATCCCTCCGGCGTCCATGTCCGCACCGACGGCGCCTATTTCCTCTCCGGCTGCCCGCCGGAGGATGACGCGCCGCCGGATTTCGACGATTTCCATCTCGACCATTCGATCTGGGAGGACAAGGTCTGGCCGGCGATCGCCCACCGCATCCCGGCCTTCGAGGCCGTGAAGGTGATCAATTCCTGGATCGGCCATTACGAATACAACACGTTGGATCAGAACGGGATCATCGGCGCCCATCCGGAAGTGGGGAACTTCCTGTTCGTGAACGGCTTCTCCGGCCATGGCTTCCAGCAATCGCCGGCGATGGGGCGCGGCGCTTCGGAGCTGATCCTCTATGGCGAGTACCGCAGCCTGGACCTCTCCCCGCTCGGCTATGAACGGATCCTGCGCGGCGAACCCTTCCTGGAGAAGGCGATCATCTAGGAGCCTTGAATAAATCCAGGATCTCCTCGCCGGTGCACATCAGCACGTCGCGATGGCCGAGGATGTGGTCGTAGAGCGCCTCCAGATAACGGATGCGATGCGGGACGCCGGTGAGATAGGGGTGGACGGAGATCGCCATCACGCGCGGGATCTCGGCCCCTTCCTTATAGAGCTGATCGAACTGATCGCGGCCCCGGCGCAGGATCTCGTCCGACGGCTGCTGCTGCAGCGCGCTCATCACCACGTCGTTGATCTCCACCGTGTAGGGGACGGAGACGATCGGGCCGAACTTGCTGTTCAGAGCGACAGGCTGATCGTCCAGCACCCAATCCGCGACGTACTCGATCCCGGCCTCGGCCAGCCAATCCAGCGTGTCCAGGGTCTCGGCGATGCCCGGACTCTCCCACCCGCGCGGCGGTTTGCCGGTGAAGGCGCGGATCGCCTCGATCGTCTGCGCGATGGCGGCCCGTTGGTCCTCCACCCGGTGCATCGGCTTCTGCACGAAGCCATGACCCATGAACTCCCATCCCTCGGCCAGGGCGGCGGCGCAGGCTTGGGGATATTCCTGGCAGACCGAGCCGTTCAGCGCGAGCGTCGCGCGCAGCCCCCGCGACTTCAACGCGTTCAAGAGACGCCAGAACCCGACGCGCATCCCATATTCATGCCAGGCCCAGTTCGGCACGTCCGGCAGCAGCGGCTGGCCCATTGGCGGCGGCAGCACCGTACGCGGCATGGCTGCGTCAGGCAGCCAATTCTCGATATTCACGATCGTCCAGACCGCGACCCGCGCCCCACCCGGCAGGCGGAAGCGTCGATCGGTCGAGATCGGATCATAGGGCAGGCGGTCGCGGGAGGTTCTGAAGGTCTGTTCCATGCTGAATCCCATGCAACGGCGAGGCCGTTAGAACTTACGCATCCCAGGCCGGGGCGAAGCCGGGATTCACGAAGCGGCTATCCTTGGGCAGGGCCGCGATGGCGGCGCGATCCGCGTCGTCCAGGGTGATCTTGTAGGCGTCGAGATTGGCTTTCTGGCTCTCATGCCGCGAGGCCTTCGGGATCGCCGCCATCCCGTCCTGATCCAGCAGCCATTTCAGCGCGACCTGCGCGGGGGTCGCCCCATGCTTGCGCGCGATCGCGTCCAACGCCGGATGCTCGGCGAGCCGGCCCTGGGCCAGCGGGCAATAGGCCACCATCGGGATCGACTTCGCGCGCAGATAGGCGTGCACGCGGCTTTGATCCAGCAGCAGATGATGTTCGATCTGGTTGCAAGCGATCGGCGCGCCGATGTCCTCGATCGCGGTTTTCAGCAGGGCCAGGGTGAAGTTGCACACCCCGATCGCGCGCACCCGCCCCTCGGCCTTCAGCCCCGTCATCGTCTCGAACACCGCGCGCAGATCCATCGATTTGGCCGGCCAATGCACGAGGTAGAAATCGACGTAATCCAGCTTCAGCTTGGCGAGGCTCGCGTCGAACGCGCGGCGGATCGCTTCCGGCGCCAGATTCTCGTGCCAGACCTTAGTGGTGACGTGAAGATCCGCACGCGCGACGCCGGACGCCGCGATGGCGGCGCCCACGGCCTCCTCATTGCCATACATCTCCGCCGTGTCGAGATGGCGATAGCCGAGCGCAAGCGCGGACTCCACCGCCGCGCGGCAGAGGTCGCCCTGCATCCGATAGGTGCCCAAACCGAGCTGCGGCAAGCGCAGCCCCTGCGTCTCAATCATCTTCATCGGATGCTCCCTTCCCGAGGCGGCCGAACCGTCGCACGCCCGAGAAAGCCCGACCAGACCCTTTCATTTATCCC
>JBMLRS010000500.1:0-1702 GCA_049240905.1 Elsteraceae bacterium | reverse complement strand
CCCCGACCGAGCCCTTGCCAAGCGGCTTTGGCTCATGTATTCCCCTGCCTTCCTCGCGCGGCCTCGCCAATCCAAGCCGCGCATCGAGGTGAGGGCGCGTAGCTCAGCGGTAGAGCACTACGTTGACATCGTAGGGGTCACAAGTTCGATCCTTGTCGCGCCCACCACTTCCTTTCTTCCGAATTTATGGCGCGCTTCCTCGCCAATCATCCTTATGGCAATCCTAGAAAGATAACTTTCTTCAGGATGCCGCCATGCGCTCCCTCTCCTTCCGCAGCTTCGCAACCCTCCTCATCGGCGTGACGATCGGCGTCGCCGGGTCGGCAGCGGCCCAAGTCGGACTGCGTTTCTTGAATCCCGCAGGGCTGTACGACGCGTCGAAATACTACTCGCATGTCGCGATCGCCCCACCTGGGACCACGATCTACATCGCCGGTCAGATCGGCGTGAACGCCGATCGCTCGATCGTCGGGCCGGACAAGGCGGCCCAGGTGCGTCGGGCCTTCGCCAATCTGCGCACCGCGATCGAGGCCGCAGGCGCCCAGCCCAAGGACGTCGTAAAGATAAACGTCTACAGCGTGAATCACGTCGACGCCGATCTCGCCGTGATCGGCGCCGAAAGCCAAGCCCTGTTCGGCGGCGGCCCGCTGCCGGCCAGCACGCTGGTTCCCACGCCGCGCCTTGCGGCCGAAGGCCTGCTGTTCGAGATCGACGCCATCGCCGTTCTTCCCGGCCGCTGAACCGACAGGAGAGCGGGCGCGGCGACGTCGACCAGGCGACCGCGCTTTTGACCTTCCCGCTGGCGCTGATCCCGGCTTCTTCTAGGCGGGCGGAAATCCATACAGTCCCGCCGGGTTCTCAACGAAGAGCAGACGGCGGCGCTCGGCGTCGGGAACCCAATCGACCATCAGATCCAGCAGGTCGCCCGTGTTCGGCTGCGGGCCCCAGTTGGAGACATGCGGCCAGTCCGATCCCCAGATCGAGCGGGTCGGCGCCGCGTCGTTCAGCGCGCGGGCGAAAGGGATCGTGTCGGCGTAGGGCGGCCCTTCGACCGAACAGCGGAAAGCCCCCTGAAGCTTCACGTAGGCGCCGTCGCGCACGAGCCCAAGCAGGCTCTGGAAGCCAGGGCTGCCCAATCCCTCGGTGGTTGGAAAATGGCCCATATGGTCGATCACCACGGGCGTGCGGAGGCGCGACAGGCGTCCAGCGAAGTCAGGCAGAGCGCGCGCGTCGATCAGGAACTGGAGATGCCAGCCGAGATCGCGGCAGATCGCCTCATACCGATCCAGCGACTCGAGCCCGACGCCGCCGCCATACAGGACATTCAGCCGCAGCCCAACGACCCCGGCCTCCTTCAGCGCGGTCAGTTCGCGTTCGTCGGCGGTCGGATCGACCACGGCGACGCCGCGCAACCGCGCGGGATGGGCGCGCAGGCTCGCAAGCATCAATCGGTTGTCGACGCCATGCACGCTGACCTGGATCAGCACGCCGAAGGCCATCCCGGTCGCGTCCAGCATCGCGAGATACGCCGCCTCCGGCGCGGGCGGCGGCGTGTAGCTGCGGTGCGGGACGAAGGGATGGTCCGGCGGCGATCCGATGACGTGGGCGTGCGCGTCGACCGCGCCGGCGGGAAGGGCGTAGCGCGTCGGGCCGCGCTGGATCGGCTGCGGTCCGGGGCAAGGCGGGGCGGGACAAGGCGGGA
>JBMLRS010000499.1:0-3699 GCA_049240905.1 Elsteraceae bacterium | reverse complement strand
GATTTATTGGTGGATGAAAAAGCGCCAAACCAAAAAAATCGAGGAAGAACTCTATGGGAGTCTTGGCTTCGTTCATGGGATTGCTCCTGCCCGACGGGCGTCGCGGCGATAGTGGGGCGGCTGCGCAAGCCAGGACATTCGCCTGTTCGAGCTCCTCATTTCAACAACCTGCTGATCCGACCGAGGTTCTCCTCCCGGCATTGAAAGCGATCGCGTGACCCTTACCCGCAACATACCCCTGGTTTGCGTTCTCGGATTCGCGTTTGGCGGCTTGGTGGCGGCCGCCGTCGGCGTCACGCTCGCTTTCAGTCTCGCCAGCGCCTACCGAAACACTGAGACGCTCCTGCGCTCGCGCGCCGACGCCGGGGTGACGGTCCTGAGCGATCGGTTGCTCGCCCATGTGCAGCCGGCGGTGTCCAGCCTGCAAGGTCTAGCCGATTCCGTCGCGGCTGACCGTTTAGCGGTGAACGACACAAAGGCCGTGGCTGGCTTCGCCAGCGCGGCTCTTGCGATTTCTCCTCAACTGCAGCGGATCGTCCTTCTGCGGGCGGACACGCAGATCCAGGTGATCGACCGTCTCGGGGGCGAGAGCGGCGTCGATCCGATGACGCTGGTGCAGCGCGCCAGCCTGCCGGCGGCCTTGACCGCGCGAGTCGCCGAAACCCTCGCCTGGGGCCGCAACGCCTCGACGTTGCGCTGGATCCCGCCGGAGGTCAGCCGCCGCGAGGGCTACTCCTATGTCGCCACCCAAATCCCATTGCACCGCGGCGGCGAATATCTGGGCGTCGCCATGGCGATCGTCACGCTCGACGAGTTGTCGCGCTTTCTTTCGAACATGGCTGAGACCGGACGGCAGACCCCCTTCCTGATCTATGGCGACCGCCAGATCGTCGCCCATCCGATGCGCCATGTCCCGGCGGGGGCGCCCGCCGGGGAGCCGAGGGTGAGCGACCCGATCCTTGACATGCTCTGGGAGGACGCGCTGAACGGCGAGGCTCCAGTCCCTGGCGCCACCAAGCTGATCAATCGGAAGTCGCACAGCCTAGTCTATAAGGCGATCGACGCCGGCACCGACCATCCCTGGTATGTCGGCCTGCATTATGAAGGCTCGCTCGCCGCGGAGGAGGTCGCGCGGCTGAGGATGATGGGCGTCGGAGGTCTGGCGATGCTCGCCGCCTCCGTCCTGGCGACGGTTCTGATGGGGCGGCGGCTCGCTCAACCGTTGGAACGATTGGCGGGCGCGGCCGGGCGGATCGAGCGCAATGATCTGGAGGATTTCGAGCCGTTGGGCGGCAGTCGGATCGGCGAAGTGGACGCCGCCTCCCGCGCCTTCAACGGCATGATCGAAGGGCTGCGCGACCGGCAACGGATCCGCGACCTGTTCGGCCGCTATGTGCCGAAAGAAGTGGCGGAGCGCGTGCTGCGCGACCCGAAAGGCACGTCGCTGACCGGCGAGAAACGGGAAGTCAGCCTGATCTTCTCCGACCTCCAGGGCTTCACCAGCCTGGCCGAGACGATGCCGCCCGAGGCGGTGGTCAAGCTGTTGAACGCCTATTTCGAGGCGGTCTGCCGGATCATCATCGATCACGGCGGCATCATCGTGGATTTCATTGGGGACGCCGTGTTCGCGATGTTCGGCGCGCCAGAGAACCAACCGGACCACGCCGCTCGCGCGCTGGCCGCGGCGATCGATCTTGACCGGTTCGCGACCCAATTCGCCGCCACGCAGCGCGCAGCCGGGGTCGCGTTGGGCCAGACCCGGATCGGCGTGCACACGGGCGTCGCCACGGTCGGGAACGTCGGCTCGCGCGACCGCCTCAAATATTCGGCGACAGGCGATGTGGTGAACACCAGCTCACGCCTCGAAGGCGCGAACAAGAATTTCGGCACCCGCATCCTCGCCAGCGCGGAGACGCTGCGGCAGGCAGGCGGGGTCCCCAGCCGTCAGGTAGGGGAGATCGTGCTCAAGGGACGCAGCGAGGCCTTGCCGGTCTGCGAAGTCTTCGCGGACGGACCGCCGGCCTGGCTGGAGAGATATCAATCCGCCTATAGCCAGCTGCGCGAAGGCGCGGCCAGCGCTCTGACCGCCTTCGCCGACCTCGCCCGGGAAAGTCCGGAGGACGGCGTGGTGCGCTTCCATTACAGCCGGTTGCAAACCGGGCTCACCACGTCGGTCGTGGAGTTGACGGAGAAATAGCCGATTAAGCCCGGCGCCAGAGGCGCCTGAGCTTGAGAAATCCGCGATAGGCCAGCTCCAGCGCCGGGAGAATGACGGGAAGGCTGGCGATGCGCCCAGCCCAAGCCCATCGCGGCAGGCTGAGCCACAAGGCGGCGAAGGCCGCCGCGCCGGAGACCAATCGACCGTCGGTCAGCCGCACATGCAAGCGCGCGAGCGCCGCCTCGGTCGATAGCGAAGGGCCAAGCGCCGCCGGCCCACACCGCGCCACATCGACGAAATCGACCGACTCCGCGCCCTCCGCGCGCTGATAAACCGCCATCTCGCGCGTGCAGACGGGGCAAGCGCCGTCAAAGTAGACGGCGACGGCTCTTTTTGACTTGATGCTCATAGATACTAGGTAGCGCGCCGCACCAAGAAAGCGAGACTCGCCGGCGCGGTCAAAAAGGAGGGGGTTGCCGGAAATCGGCCGGCTTGGCGCGAACGCGGACCCGCTCAACCCCCATCCCGCAGCACGCGCCGCATGATCTTGCCGGTCGTGGTCATCGGCAGGCTCTCGCGAAAACGGATCTCGCGCGGATAGGCGTGGGCGGCGACGCGGGCTTTGACGAAGGACTGAAGCTCAACCGCCAGGGCCGCGCTTGCTTCAAAACCGGCGCGCAGCACGACGAAGGCGGTGACCTTCTCGGTGCGCAACTCATCCGGCAAACCCACGACGGCGGCGAGCGCCACGGCGGGATGACGCAGCAGGCATTCCTCCAGTTCACCAGGGCCGATCCGGTATCCGGCGGAGGTGATCACATCGTCGTCGCGGCCAACGAACCAGAGGAAGCCATCCGGATCCATGCGGCCCTGGTCGCCGGTCAGCAGCCAATCGCCGGCAAATTTCTCCGCCGTCGCCTCCGGGCGGTTCCAATATCCCAGGAACATCACCGGGTCCGGCCGGCGGATCGCGATCGTGCCGACTTCATCCGGCCGAAGGGTCTCGCCGGACTCATTCACCACGGCGACTTCATGGCCCGGGATTGGCCGGCCCATGGAGCCAGGTTTCATGCGCCAATCGCCGCTCTGGCCGACCACCAGATTGCATTCGGTCTGGCCATAGAATTCGTTGATCGTTTTGCCGAAACGCGCCCTGCCCCATTCCAGCAGCGCCTCGCCCAGCGGTTCGCCGCCGCTGGCGACGCTGCGGATATCGAGGCGGTCGCCCGACGCGTCGCGCATCAGCTTCAGCGCGGTCGGCGGCATGAACAGGTTGCGGGCGCCATGACGACGGATCAGATCGGCCGCGCGATCCGGTTCGAACTTCGCCATCCGATGCGCGATCACCGGAACGCCATGGAACCAGGAGGGCAGCAGCACGTCCAGCAACCCGCCGATCCAGGCCCAGTCCGCCGGCGTCCAGAACCGGTCGCCGGCTTGGGGGAAGCGGTTATGCGGCCACTCCACCCCTGGCAGATGCCCCAAAAGGACGCGATGCGCGTGCAGCGCGCCCTTTGGCGAGCCCGTGGTGCCAGAGGTGT
>JBMLRS010000498.1:0-2592 GCA_049240905.1 Elsteraceae bacterium | reverse complement strand
ATGCCGTCCGAAGTTCCTTTAGTGATCGCGTCGATCGCGCTGTCCGCGTCGGGATGCGGCACGAATCGCCCGGATGTCTCGGGGCCAGTCGCCGGAATCATGATCCGGCTGATGATGATCGCGGTCGGCGCGGTCAGAACGCTCGCGGCGATCAGATGACCCGCCGCGCCCGGAACCAGCGGCGACAGAATGGAGGCATAGAGCGCCAGCACGGTTCCGGCCGTGCCCGCCATGCCGCCGACCATCACCATGAAGAGTTCGGATCGGCTCAATTTGCTGATGTAGGGGCGGATGAAGAGCGGCGCTTCGACCATGCCGACGAAGATGTTCGCGGATGTGCTGAGGCCGACCGCGCCGCCGATCTTCATGCTCCGCTCCAACAGGGAGGAGAACGCGCGCACGATCCATGGCAGCACGCGCCAATAGGTGAGCAGCGCGGTCAAGGCGCTGATCACCATGATCAGTGGCAGCGCGCGAAAGGCGAAGACGAAGGCGGAGCCGGGGCGCGTCTCCTCGAACGGCAGCGGACCGCCGCCCAGATAGCCGAAGACGAAACTGGTGCCGACTTGCGTGGCGCGCTGCAAAGCCTCCACCGCGTCGCCGGCGCCTTGGAAGAAGGCCTTCGCCCAAGGCGCCTTGAGCAGGATCGCGGTCAGCGCCACCTGGATCGCGAGGCCGATCGCGATCCCCCGCAAGTCGACCGAACGGCGGTTCTCGCCGATCGCCCAAGCCAGGGCCAACAGCCCCAAGACGCCAACGCAGCTCTGCGCAAACTCCATCGCCTTCTCCCGTCACGCCGCCATCTGGGCGATCTGCTGCATTAGGCGATGCACGCCCTGTACCCTTTCCTGCGGACGCTCCCAAACGCGCAGATAGACCAGCTTCTGGTCGGGTCTCAGCTTCACCGCGCCGGACTGGCGCTGAATGAAGCTGATCAGGGCGGTGGGGTTGGCGAACTTATTGTCCTTGAAGGTGAGCACCGCGCCCTTCGGCCCGGCTTCGATCTTCTCGACCGAAGCCTGCATACAAAGTCGTTTTATTTGAATAACTTCCAGGAGGTTATTTACCTCATTTGGGAGGGGTCCGAACCGATCGATCAGCTCCGCCGCGAAGCTGTCGATCTCCGCGCGGTCGACCAGCGCCGAAACGCGGCGATAGAGCCCGAGCCTGACGCTGAGATCGGTGACATAACTCTCCGGGATGAGCACGGGCATGCCGATCGAGATCTGCGGCGTCCAGCTGTCGGCCGGAGGGGCCGCCGCGGCGCCCGCGCCCCCGGCCTTGGCCAGTTGCACCGCCTCCTCCAGCAATTGCTGATAAAGCTCGATGCCCACTTCGCGGATCTGGCCGGACTGCTCGTCGCCGAGCAGATTGCCGGCGCCGCGGATGTCGAGATCATGGCTGGCCAGCTTGAAGCCGGCGCCGAGCTGGTCGAGCGTCTGCATCACTTCCAGGCGCTTCATCGCCGCTTCCGTAGGCACGCGGTCCGGCGGCAGGGTGAGATAGGCGTAGGCGCGCGTCTTGGACCGGCCGATGCGGCCGCGCAGCTGATAGAGCTGGGCCAAGCCGAACATATCCGCCCGGTGAATCAGCATCGTGTTCGCCTTCGGGATATCCAGCCCGGACTCCACGATGTTGGTGGAGATCAGCATGTCGTAGCTGCCGTCGCAGAAGGCGGTCATCACCTCCTCCAACTGCTGGGCGGCCATGCGGCCATGGGCGATCACGATCTTGATCTCCGGCACAAGCTTGCGCACCCGCGCCGCCAGATCGTCCAGATCCTCCAGCCGCGGGCAGACGTAGAACATCTGACCGCCGCGGAAATGCTCGCGGAGGATCGCCTCGCGCACCACCACCGGATCGTAGGGCAGCACGAAGGTGCGCACGGCCAAACGATCCACGGGAGGCGTGGCGATGACGCTCATGTCGCGCACGCCGGTGAGCGCGAGTTGCAAGGTGCGGGGGATCGGGGTCGCGGTGAGGGTCAGAACATGGACGTCGGTCTTCAGCTCCTTCAGCCGCTCTTTCTGGCCGACGCCGAAATGCTGCTCTTCATCGACGACCAGAAGCCCCAGATCCTTGAAGGCGATCGATTTGGCGAGCACGGCGTGCGTCCCGACCAGGATCTCGACCTTCCCCTCCGCCACGTCCTTCTTGATTTGCGCGGCCTGCTTGGCCGGAATCAAACGGGAGAGCTGCTCGACCCGCACCGGCAGGCCTTTGAAGCGTTCCGAGAAGGTGCGGAAATGCTGCCTCGCCAGCAAGGTGGTGGGCACCACCACGGCGACCTGCTGTCCGCTCATCGCGGCGACGAACGCCGCGCGCATCGCCACTTCGGTCTTGCCAAAGCCAACGTCGCCGCAAATCAACCGATCCATCGGCCGACCGGACGCCATGTCCGCCAGGGTTTCCTCGATCGCGCGAAGCTGGTCGTCGGTCTCGGCGAAGGGGAAGCGGGCGGCGAACTCGTCGTAACTGCCCTCCGGCGCTGACAGAACCTGCCCTTCGCGCAGCAGTCGTTCGGCGGCGACCCTGATCAGCCGTTCGGCGATGTCGCGAATGCGTTGTTTGACCCGCGACTTGCGCGCCTGC
>JBMLRS010000497.1:0-1110 GCA_049240905.1 Elsteraceae bacterium | reverse complement strand
AGATGCTCCTCCAGACCCATCATGAGGGGGTGGACCCAGCTGTCGAAGATCACGCTGGCGCCTTCGAAGCCCATCTGCGGCGCGTAGCGCGCCGGGAAATCCTGGACATGAACGGGGGCCGAAATCACCGCGCAGGGCACGCCCAGCCGCTTGGCGATATGGCGCTCCATCTGGGTGCCGAGGATCAGGTCCGGATGAAGCTCCGCCGCGCGGGCCTCGACATCCAGATAATCGTCGGTGATCAGCGCCTCGACGTCATAGAGCTTCGCGGCTTCGCGCAGCTCACGCCCGAACTCGCGGCTGTAGGAGCCGAGGCCGACGACGGTGAAGCCGAACTCCTTCGCCGCGACCCGGGCCGCCGCGATCGCGTGGGTCGCGTCGCCGAAGATGAAAACGCGCTTGCCGGTGAGATAGTTCGAGTCGACCGAGCGCGCGTACCAGGTCATCCGCGCCATCTCGTCGGACAGGAAGGCGGAGACGTCGATCCCCGCGATCCGGCCGATCTCCTCGATGAAGTCGCGCGTGGCCCCGATCCCGATCGGGATGGTCCTGGTGAAGGGCTGGCCGAAATTGCGCGAGAGCCACTGGGCCGCCTGCCCCGCGATCTCCGGATAGAGCACGACGTTGAAGTCCGCCTCGCCCAGCCGCGCGATGTCCGCCGGCGTGGCGCCTTGCGGCGCGCAGACCGCGACCTCGACGCCCAGCCGTTGCAGCAGGCGCGAGATCTCCGTCACGTCGTCGCGGTGGCGGAAGCCGAGGGCGGTCGCGCCCAGGATGTTGCAGCGCGGGCGGGCGGCAGGATCGCGTTCCGGCCGCGCGGTTCCCGGCGGCGGCGCGCTCGGACCGGCCAATGCGCGGACGATCTGGTAGAAGGTCTCCGCCGCGCCCCAATTCTCTTTCTTCTGATAGGACGGCAGTTCCAGCGGGATCACCGGGATCGGCAGCGCCAGGGCTTTCGCCAGACCGCCCGGATCATCCTGGATCAGCTCCGCCGTGCAGGAGGCGCCGACGATCATCGCCTGCGGCGCGAAGCGCTCGTAGGCCTCGCGCGCCGCGTTCTTGAACAGCTCCGCCGTGTCGCTCCCGAGGTCGCGCGCCGGCTGGCCCAGT
>JBMLRS010000496.1:0-1234 GCA_049240905.1 Elsteraceae bacterium | reverse complement strand
GCCGATTCTGGCCGCCGTCGGCTCGTCCGCCACCACCGCGCCGACGAAACCGGTCGAGCTGCGCGGCGCGTAGAGCGTGGTCGGCGCCTGCGCGCAACCGGTCAGAAGCGCGCCAAGGGAAATTCCCAAAACCGCCACGTTCTTGACGCAGGAAACCAGCGACCGGTCCAGCCGCATCGATTGACGCTGTTCGGGGAGGAGTTTAGGGAAGGTCATGGGCAACGGCTTCGCGTCCTTGAGCAAACGGTGGATAGCGGTATGGGCCGCCTTGGCGATCGCGGTCAACGGGGTGGCGAACCCCGCCTTGGTCTCCAGCGCCTGGGCGCAGAGCGGCGGCGGCCTCTCCGTCGTCCGCGACACAGAGGTCGAGGGCATGATCCGCGCCCTCGGGACGCCTCTCTGGCGCGCCGCTGGGTTGGATCCAGGCAGCATCACGGTCACCCTGATCAACGACCGTAATCTGAACGCGTTCGTCGCCGGCGGCCAGAACTTGTTCCTGCACACAGGATTGCTGCTGCGCACCGCCCATCCCGGGCAGATCCTGGGCGTGATCGCGCATGAAACCGGCCATATCTCCGGCGGCCATCTGGCGCGGTTGCCGGAAGCCTATCGCAACGCCTTCATCACCTCGCTGATCGCCATGGCGCTCGGCGTGGGCGCGGCTGTGGCCGGCGGGGCCGGCGGCGCGGCCGGAGCCGCCATCCTCGGCGGCAGCGAATTAGGGACCCGCAATTTCTTCGCCTTCACCCGCGCGCAGGAATCCGCCGCCGATCAGGCCGGGGTCACCCTGCTCGAGTCGACCCAACAGTCCCCGCGTGGCTTTCTGGAGTTCATGGAGATCCTGGCCAATCAGGAGTTCCTGGCCGTCGGGCGGCAGGATCCCTACCTGCGCACTCATCCGATGTCGCAGGAGCGGGTCGAATTCCTGCGCAACCAAGTGGCGCTGTCGCGTTTCGCCGACGCTCCGCTGCCGCCGGAGATGATCCTCGCGCATCGTCGAATGAAGGCCAAGCTATACGGCTTCCTGGAGCCGCCGGGGAACACGCTGGCGCGCTACGCCGCGTCCGACCAGTCGATCGAAGCGCGCTACGCCCGCGCGATCGCCTATTACCGCACGCCCAATCTGACGCTGGCCCTGCCCTTGATCGACGGCCTGATCAAGGAATACCCCGACGATCCTTACTTCCACGAGCTGCGCGGCCAGATGCTGTTCGAGAACCAACGCGCGCGCGAG
>JBMLRS010000495.1:0-1582 GCA_049240905.1 Elsteraceae bacterium | reverse complement strand
ACGCGACCCTGATCATCGTGCTGGTGTTCGCGCCGCTGTTCGCGTTGGGCGGGGTCGAGGGCCGCTTGTTCGCGCCGCTGGGGCAGGCCTACGTGATCTCGATCCTGTGCAGCCTGCTGGTGTCGATCACGCTGACGCCGGTCATGGCCTACTATCTGCTGCCCAGCCTCAAGCGGCTGGACGAGCATGAGGGTTGGCTGATCCGGGCGCTGAAGCGCGGCAACGCCCGCCTGCTTGACTGGGCCTTCGACCATACGACGGTTCTGTTCGCGATGGCTTCCGTCGCGGTGATCGCCGCCGCGGCGACGGCCTTCACCTTGCCGCGCGCGTTCCTGCCGCCCTTCAACGAGGGCTCCTTCACCATCAACACGACCTTCAACCCCGGCATATCGCTGGCGGAATCCCACCGCGTCGGATTGATCGCGGAGCGGCTGATCATGGAGATTCCGGAGGTCTCCGCGGTCGGGCGGCGCACTGGCCGCGCGGAGCTGGACGAGCATGCGGAAGGCGTGCATTCCTCTGAGATCGACGTGGCCCTGAAGCCCTCCAACCGCTCGAAGGTGGAGATTGTCGCCGACATTCGCGCGCGGCTGTCGATCCTGCCGATGGCGGTCAATGTCGGGCAACCGATCTCGCACCGGCTCGATCACATGCTCTCGGGCGTGCGGGCGGAGATCGCCTTGAAGATCTATGGCGAGGACCTCGACCTGCTGATCGGCCTCGCCGAGCAACTGAGGGTCAAGTTGGCCGGCGTTCCCGGCCTGACCGATCTCCAGGTGGAGAAGCAGACGCGCGTGCCGCAGCTCGAAATCGCGATCGACTATGGCCGCGCGGCGTTGTTCGGCGCGACCCCCGCGTCGATCGTGCGTCAGTTGGAGCGCCTCTCGAACGGAGAGGTCGTCTCCAGGCTGGCGGACGGGAATCGCCGGTTCGACCTTTCGATGCGTCTGGCCGATCCGATCCGCACGACGGAGGGAATGCGCGATCTCCTGATCGAAACGCCGTCCGGTCAGGTTCCGCTGCGACAGATCGCCGAGATCAGGGAGACCGACGGGCCGAACCAGATCCAGCGTGAGAACGGCAAGCGGCGGCTCGTCGTGTTCGCCAACTCCGACGGCAAGTCGGACATGGCGCGGATCGTTGCGGACATTCGCCGGGAGATCGCGACGACTCCAACCCCGGTCGGCTACTTCGTCAGCCTGGAGGGGACCTTTCAGGCGCAGGAGGAATCCGCCCGGACGATCGGCGCGCTGTCGCTCGTCTCGCTCAGCCTGATCTTCGCGATCCTCTACAGCCGGTATCGCTCCGCAGCGCTTGCTCTCATCGTCATGGGCAGCGCGCCGCTGGCCTTGATTGGCAGCGTTGTGGCGCTTTGGATCGCCGACCAACCGCTGTCGGTCGCCTCCATGATCGGCTTCATCACCCTGACCGGGGTCGCCGCGCGCAACGGAATTTTGAAGATCAGCCATACGATCAATCTGGCGCTGCAGGAGGGAGCGCCCTTTGGGCGGGATCTTGTGCGGCGCGGCTCGCTTGAGCGGATGACGCCGGTGCTGATGACCGCCTTGTCCGCCGGCGTGGC
>JBMLRS010000494.1:329-4376 GCA_049240905.1 Elsteraceae bacterium | reverse complement strand
ATCCGCTCAGCTCGGCCACTTATGTTCAGATGCAGACCTTCCAGCGCCCGGACGAAGCGCCCGGCCAGCGGGTCTTCTGGCAACCCTGGCCGTACACTGAAGGCCTCACCATGGCCGAAGCGATGAACGAGTTGACCTTCATCGCCACCGGCGCCTTCGGCAAGCCCCTGCCGCCGCAGATGGGAGCGCCGCTTCGTCTGGTGGCGCCCTGGAAGTATGGGTTCAAGTCGATCAAGTCGATCGCTCGAATCACTTTCACCACCGAACGGCCGGTCTCTTATTGGGAGAAGCTGCAGGCTTCGGAATATGGTTTCTGGGCGAATGTGAACCCGGACGTCCCGCATCCGCGCTGGAGCCAGGCCTCCGAGCGCATGCTGGGCACCGACGAACGCCTGCCGACCCGCATCTATAACGGCTACGGCGCGCAAGTCGCATCGCTCTACGCGGACATCAAGGGCGAACGGCTGTTTGCGTAGAACAGGATCGGCTTGCGTCGAAGCCGATCTCGGTCGGATTTTTATGGAGAACAGCGCGTTTTCAACTTCTTGACCATCGGGCGATGGTGAAAACGCGCTAGTCCGCCGCCATCCCGGTTGGGTCTTTGGCGGCTGCGATCTCGTCGTAGATCTCGAAGAACATCTCGATCAAGTCGGGATCGAAGTCAGCGCCCGCTCTGGCGCGGAGAAACTCCAAGGCCTCAGCGGTCGGTAAGGCTTTTCGGTAGGGGCGGTCAGAGGTCATTCGGTCATGCACGTCGATGATCGAGGTGATGCGCGCTCCCAAAGAGATATCCAGCCCGCGTTTGCCGTGCGGGTATCCGCTTCCGTCCCATTTCTCGTGATGCTCCAGCGCGATCAGGGCGCCGACCTGGAGATCTTCGAGCGAGGAGGCCGCGAGCAGGTCATGCCCGAGTTGCGGGTGCGTGCGCACCAGCGCCCACTCTCCTACGGTCAGTGGGCCTGGCTTGATCAATACGGCGTCGGGCAGCTTGATGTTGCCGAGATCATGCAGGGCGGCCGCCTGCGATAGCTGGTGAGCCTCGCGGGCGTCGCAACCCGCGCGTTGCGCCAACAGCTGGACCTGGCGGGACATACGCCGCAGATGATCTTCATTGCCGCCGAGCCGCATCTCCACGATGCCCGCCATGCGCAGCGCGCTTTTCGCATAGGAGCGCCGCGTCAGCCAATGCGCGCTCTTGCTCTTGAAGATCGCCTGCGAGTGGGTCGCCAGAGTCATGAGATAGCTGGGGTCGATGCTATTGGCCGGGGCCTGAAGATACAGGGCCGACTGACGGGTGCCCGGCGCCGTGAACGTGAGCAGCAGGCGGAGATGAACATCGTCCTGAGCCATCATGATCGGCTCGTCCTGGGCCATCATGTCCAGAAGGATGGCGCGGGTTTCTTCGTCCGGCAGCGCCTCGATCGGCGCGCCCGCCCAGGCTTCGAACCTGCCGAGGGCGGAGGCGATCAGCCACAGCGGCCCCCCGCCGTTGGCGCCTCGCAGAATCAGGCTTGAGAAGGCGTCGGTGTGGTCCGCGTCATGGGGCATGGTGTAGCGGGAGTTGGTGAAAACCCCGATGATGCCCTTGGCGATAAGCTCGACGAACTGGGTCTCGTCGACGCTTTCATCTTGCAGCTTGCGCGATTGCTGGAGAATGAAGTCGCTGATCTCGCGACGGCGCTCCACCCGCACCAGCGACACATAGCTGCGCAGCGCGGAGATGACCGTGTTGCGCAAGCGCTTCACAGTCAGGTCTACCTTATTCCAGTACTCCTGGATGTCATAATTCTGGATGATCTGCGATTCCGGGGCGGCCCCGGCCTGGCCGGTGCGCAGGATGAAGCGCACGTAGGGATTTTTCATCCTGTCGCGCACATAGCTGATCAACTCCAGCCCAGACGCCTCATGCTCCATGACGACATCAAGAAGAACCACAGAGACGCCAGGAATTTTGTGCAAAAGTTCAATCGCCGCCTCAGCGGAAGATGCAAAATGCAACCTGAGCGGGACGCCTTCGAAAGCCAACCGCGAAAGCGCTAGCGCCGTAACCTCCTGTACATTTGGTTCGTCATCGACGACCAGGACGTCCCAACCCATGCTAACGCACCTTGATTGAATTTTTGTTACATCTTTATTTGGCTTGCCAATAGCAAGCCAATACTACGCAAAATATTCGTGTTTTGGTCAAGATTCCCCGTTCGCCAGCGCGGTCAGCCGCGCGCGAAGACGGCTCCGACGATCGGTCTCGGTCAGCGCGCCTCCGCTGATGACGTTTTCAGCGACGATCGCGCCAAACCGCCGCAGATCAAGATCCTGCGGCGCCTGATCGGCCGGCCAGACCGTATCCTGGCAGAAGGTCCCGATCGTTCCATCCGGGGCTTGCTCGGCTGGCGTCGGAGGGCCGCTCTCCACGGCGCGGATCGATCGGCGAATCAGGCGTCTGAGGGCCGCGACGCCCCGGTCGGAGGAGGCGAGGTTCTCCAACGCATGCACCGCGATCGGGCGCTGGGAGACCTGCACTTCATAATCGCCAGGCTGGCGCTGACGCTCCGCATAGGGACGATCCTCCACCTGGCCGATGAAATCGATCGACTGCTTGCCCACCTTCGCTGGATCGCCTTGCCCGTCAGGGTCGAGCTCCGGACGGAAAAAGCGCCATCCCAGGATCATCGTGCGGGCATCGTCGATCGGCACCATCCAGCGCATGAGGGAAGAGCGCTGGAATATCTTCTCTCCATCCGCCGCCTCCCAGATCGCGCCGGTCTGGTTCGCGTTCGGCAGGATCGTCTCCACCATCCGCGTCCACAGATGACCCCGCCATCGACGGGTCTGCACGTTCACCATGCCGAGCGGGGTTTCTCGGTAATCGATTGTCTGGTCTTCGCCCGACGCGTCGCCGAACTGGGCGCCGCTCATCCGGGTGTGGAGGTAGACGACATGCACGGGGTCTTGGGTGTTCTCGTAAATCTGCAGCCAATTGCAGGGCATTTCGATGGAGAAGGGAACGGCGTTCGTGCCCGCGATGCGCCAGGTGTCATATACCGGCAGCGGAGTCATCGCGTCGGGCGGTCCCATCCAGGCGAAGATCAACCCGTCGCTTTCCGCCACTGGGTAGGCGCCATGGCGCAGTCGATGCTTGATCTGGCTGTCCGGCGGCTCCGCCGGGGTGTCGAGAATCCGCCCGTCCACATCGAAATGCCAGCCGTGATAACAGCAGGAGATCCCCTGCTCCATGATCACGCCATACTCCAGGCTGGCGCCGCGATGGCTGCAATGCTTGTGCAACAGGCCCAACCGGCGGGACTTGTCCCTGAACAGGACCAGGTCCTCGCCAAGCACCCGCAAAGCGACGGGCGCCGCCTCCACCTCTGACGTCATCGCTATGGGTTGCCAAGCGCGCCGCATCCACTCCCCGCAGGGCGTCGCGGGGCCGACGGAGGTCAGTTCGCGGTCCGGTTCAGGAACCGACCGCTTCTCATATCCCGCATAAGCGGAGGGTTGCGATTGCATGCAGGCATCATGTTTAGTAACAGCCCGACGCGCAAATTGCTTTTCGGATTATGCGTTAATGGAGTGATCGCTGTCACTTTCTTAACACATGCGTATGTGTGGTATTGTAAAGCGCGCTGTCGGGGTACTGGGTCGCGTTGAGCACCGGCCCGACCAGAATGAGCGCGGTCCGGGTTATGCCGGACGCCTTCACCTGCTCGCGGATCGTGCTTAAGGCGCCCTTCAGGATCAGTTGGTCGGGCCAGGTGACCCGGTAAGCGATGACCACCGGGCAATCCGCCCCGTAATGCGGGATCAGCGTGCGCACAACGCTCGCCAGATTGTTGATCGACAGATGAATCGCCAGCGTCGTCTTGAGCGCCGCCAGCGCCTCCAGCTCTTCGCCGGGAGGCATGGGGGAGGATCGGGTGGAGGTCCGGGTCAGGATCACGGTCTGCGCCACTTCCGGCAGGGTGAACTCCTGCCGCAGCTCGGCCGCGGCGGCGGCGTAGGCAGGGACGCCCGCGTTGGAAATACTCACCCAGCCAACACGCGCCG
>JBMLRS010000494.1:0-319 GCA_049240905.1 Elsteraceae bacterium | reverse complement strand
CACCGCATAGGGAATCCCAAGCGCGTCCAGCCGGCGCATCTGCTCCCCGATCGCGCCATAGAGCGAGGGGTCGCCGGAATGCAGCCGCGCGACGTCATAGCCCGCAGCGTGGGCCGCCGTCAGCAGATCGATGATCTGATCCAGATGCAGCGGCGCCGTGTCGGTGATCTGCGCGTCCGGCCGCGCCTCCAGCAGGATCGCGGTCGGCACCAGGGAGCCCGCGTAGAGGATCACCGGGCAGCGCTTCACCAACGCGAGGCCGCGCACGGTGATCAGATCGGGGGCTCCCGGTCCGGCACCGACAAAGACCACGCGGCCG
>JBMLRS010000493.1:0-1730 GCA_049240905.1 Elsteraceae bacterium | reverse complement strand
CGGGCGGGCCTCGCGGATGCGCCGTCCCACCGTCTCCTCCCCCAGCAGCATCGAGGCGGAGGTGCAGCCGAAGCCCACCACGTCCAGCTTCTGGCCGGGCAGGATCAGCCGCGTCGCGTCGGCGATGCCGCCCTCCATGGCGCGCAGGGTCTCCGGCGTGATCTCGTTGGCGTTGTAGATGCGGCTTTCATAGAAGGCGACGCCGGGAAGGTTGATCACTTGGCGGAACTCATGCTCGATCGTCTGGTCCGTCGCCAGCACCACCAGCCCGATGGCGGCGCGCGGCGCCACCCCGCCGTCGGTGGTGAAGGGGAAATCCAGGATCTTGGCGGGCTTCTCGGCGACATCGACGGTCATGGCGGGGCTCCTGCTGGCGTTTCGGGGTCAGTTGACGGTCATGCCGTCGAGCGGGGTTTCCGGTTTGCGGCCGGCGATCAGGTCGCGCGTGACCCGGGCCGAACCGCAGGACATGGTCCATCCGATATGGCCATGCCCGGTGTTGAAGAACAGATTCCTGTGGCGTCCCAGGCCCAGATAGGGCGTGCCCTGCGGCGTCATCGGCCGGAGGCCGGCCCAGAAGGCGGGCTGGGTGTAATCCGCCGCGCCCGGCATCAGATCCTGCATCTTGCGCAGCATCAGATTGAAATCCGCGGGCTTGTGGCTGTCGTCATAGCCCGCGAACTCGGCGGTCGCGGTCACGCGCAGCCGATCGCCCAGTCGAGAATAGGCGATCAGATTGTCCTCATCCACCGCGCCCACCGTCGGGCCCAGATGATTGCCGTGGATCGGCAGGGTCATGGAATAGCCCTTGATCGGATAGATCGGCAGATCATAGCCCAGGTCGCGCGCCAGATGCGGGCTGTGGATGCCGGCCGCCAGCACGAAGGCGTCTCCCTCGATCGCGCCCTGGCTGGTCAGGGCGCTCGTGACCCGGTCGCCCTCGGTCTGGATGCGCTCCACCTTCACGCCCTCCAGCACTCGGCCGCCGCGCTCCGTCACCACGCGGGCTAACTCGCGGGTGAATTTATGCGCGTCGCCCGCGGCGTCGGTCCGGCAATAGACCCCGCCGGCGATCTTGTCGCTGACCGAGGCCAGCGCCGGATCCAGCTTCGCGATCGCGGCGGCGTCCAGAACCTCCTGCTCCTGACCCAGATCGCGCAGGATCTTCATGTTGCGCACGCCGCGCTCCAGCGTCTCCGCCGTGCGGTGAAAATAGAGCAGACCTGCGGGATTGGCGTCGTAGCTCACCCCGCTCTCGGCGGAGATCTCCTTCAGCACGGCCTGGGAATAGGTGCAGAGCCGATGCTTGCGCTGGGTGTTCAGGCGCGCGCGCTCCGCCGTGCATTCGCGCAGAAAGCGGAAGGACCATTTCCACAGGGCGGGGTCGGCGCTGAGGCGAAACCGCAGGGGCTGGTCGTCGCGCCAGAGCGATTTCAGCAGGATCTTCGGCGCTTTCGGCGAGGCCCAGGCGAAGGCGTGGCCAGGCGCGATCATGCCGGCGTTGCCGAAGCTGGCGCCCAGCGCCACGCTCGGCGCCTTCTCCAGCAGAGTGACCTCATGGCCATCCTTCTGCAGCTCATAGGCGGTGGTGACGCCAATGACGCCCCCTCCCAGAACGACGACGCGCATGACAGCTCCTTCAGGAAGACGACCCCGACAGGGGGTTCAGCAACAGTTGCAGGCCCAGCACGCCCATCAGCAGGGCGACACCGGCATCGATGCCGCGCCAG
>JBMLRS010000492.1:359-1803 GCA_049240905.1 Elsteraceae bacterium | reverse complement strand
AATAAGCGCTTCACCTACCCCGTGCTGCGCGTGTTGATCGGGACGCAAACCTACAACACCGTCGATTGGTCGATTGGCGGCTTGATGGTCGCGGACTATGCCGGCGACATCAAACAGAACGCCCGATTCAAACTCACCATGTCCGACGGTTCGAAGAACGCGACCTATTTTGGCGCGGAAGGCCGCGCGGCGCGCGTCGACAAGAAGAAGAAAACCCTCAGCATTCAATTCACCAATCTATCCAAGGGCGGTTTCGAGTGGCTCAGCGGCCTGCAGCTGATGCAGCGAAACAAAGGCGCGCCGACCGGCCGTCGCTGACGCCGACCAATCGATTCACCGCGCCTTGACCTTTATCTCTTTGGTGCGTTGAAGCAGCTGCAATCCGCTGAGCCACTCGAAACCACCCTTCGACAGGCTCGTGAACTGCACGCCAAGCAGACGTTTTTTGCGATCGACCCGCGTCGCCCGCCCTTCCGCGGCGAAGTAGGTGGCGTTTTTCGACCCGTCGGACATCGCGAGCTTGAACCGCCCATGCTGTTTGATGTCGCCGTCATAGTCCGACACCATCAGGCCGCCGAGCGACCAGTCAGTCGTATTGTAGGTTTGCGTCCCGATCAGCACGCGCAACACCGGATAGGTGAAGCGCTTGTTGTCCCGCTTCTGATGCCCCTGGGCGACGGTCTCGGTCATCTCGAAATCGTCCAGGGAAGGCCCGGCGGACTTCGGCTTCAAGAACGGGGCGTTCCTCTCCGCCTTGAGGAGCGCAAGAAGCTCCTGCGCCAGGCGGATCTTGGATTGATAGACGTCGTTCACGTCGCTCATCGGCTCCCTCATTCACCGAGCGACGACCATAGGTCGCCCCATTAACACGTTATAACTCGGTTGTTTGAGGTGACATATATCACCGACTGTTTTTGTCGTATAATAGATTCAACATTATCTTTCGGTTTAATTCATCGATGAGCAGGATCGCCGCGTTGTCATCCTCGCCATGGACGGCTATAGAACGCGTCCGAATTCCGATTTACCCAGATTGAGAGAGCGCCATGGCCGCGTATCAGTACATCTTTGTCATGAAGGCGCTGTCCAAGATCTATCCCGGCGGCAAGAAGACGCTGGACGACATCTGGCTAAGCTTCCTGCCCGGCGCGAAGATCGGCGTGGTCGGCCCGAACGGCGCCGGTAAATCCACGCTGCTGAAGATCATGGCCGGCATCGACAAGGAGTTCGGCGGCGAAGCCTGGGCGGCTGACGGCGTGAAGATCGGCTATCTGCCGCAGGAGCCGCAGCTCAACCCGGACAAGGACGTGGTCGGCAACGTCATGGAGGGCGTGGCCGAGACCAAGAACCTGATCGACCGGTTCGAGGCGGTCAGCGCGCGCTTCGCCGAAGAACTGACCGACGCCGAAATGAACGATCTGATCGCCGAGCAGGCCGAGCTGCA
>JBMLRS010000492.1:0-349 GCA_049240905.1 Elsteraceae bacterium | reverse complement strand
CAGGAGCAGATCGACGCCGCCGACGCCTGGGATCTGGACCGCAAGATCGAGATCGCGATGGACGCGCTGCGCTGCCCGCCCGGCGATTCGGCGGTCGACAAGCTGTCAGGCGGCGAGAAGCGCCGCGTCGCGCTGTGCCGCCTGCTCCTGTCCAAGCCGGACATGCTGCTGCTGGACGAGCCGACCAACCATCTGGACGCGGAATCGGTCGCCTGGCTGGAGCGCTTCCTTAAGGATTACACCGGCACAGTCGTCGCCATCACCCACGATCGCTACTTCCTGGACGACGTCGCGGAATGGATCCTGGAGCTGGATCGCGGCAAGGGCCACCCCTATGAGGGCAACTACA
>JBMLRS010000491.1:0-1788 GCA_049240905.1 Elsteraceae bacterium | reverse complement strand
GTCGGCTCCGACTTGTCCGCGGCGATGATCGCCATCGCCCAGGCCAAGGCGGCGGCGAGCCCCCACCGCAACATCGCCTTCCACCAAGCCGACGCGGCCGATGAGGCGACGCCGGACGGCGGGTACGACGCCGTGCTTGGGTTCAATCTTCTGCATCTCGTCAGAGGTAGGCGCGCATTGCTCGACAAGATCCGCGCGATCCTGAAGCCGGGCGGCCTGTTCATTTCAAAAACGCCCTGCCTGTCGGAGATGAATCCGCTGATTCGTCTCGCCGTGCCGGTGATGCGGCTGGTGGGCAAGGCGCCCTACGTCGATTTCTTCTCCGCAGCCGAGCTTGAAGCCGAGATCAAGGCGGCAGGCTTCGAGATCCTCGAAGTCGGGCGTCATGCGACGAAGGGGAAGGACACGCGGCCGTATCTGGTCGCCGCCGTCCCTCGGTGACGCCCGATCCAGCCGCGCCCATCGCTCAGTTCGGCGGCGCGCCGGAGGGCGGGAAGAACATTCTGCGGAATTTCTGGGCGGCGGTTTCGAACAGATCGGCGTCCATCTCGTCGTAGGGCGGACGCTCCATCCGCTCGATCAGCTTGGGGTCGACGAACAGGACGTCCCAGCGCCTTGCCAGCCGATCGGCCAATCGCACCGCTTTTGGTGATATTTCCGCCAGCGGGCCGCGCAGGATCCGCGCGCGCTGTTCGCAGCCGTCCAACGCCAGCTTCAGCGCGCGTTGCAAGCTCTCCGGCTTGGGCTTGCGGCCGAGGGCGTCGGCCATGACCTCGTCATCTTCAAGACGGGTGATCGGGAACAACTCGTACGCCTCGGCCTTGGCCAGATCTTCCGGCGAGGGCGAGGCGGTTTCCTCGGCCTGGTCGTCGTCTGATTCTTCGGCTTGGTCCGCGACCTCGTCTTCGTCCTGATCCGCGCGCTCCTCGGCCTCGATCAGATCGGCGATGGCCGGAATCAACGCTTTCAACTCCTTCTCCAGCGCGCGGCGCTTGGGCGAGCGCTCGTCCGGCGCGGGGGCCGCGCGCTTAGGGATCACGCCCAGATACTGCGCGTAAAGCCGGACCATCTGCGCCCAGACCGGGGAGAGCTTCCCCTCATAGAGCGGCCCGGCGGAGATGACGTCGACCACATGCCCCATCAACCACTCCACCCCGAAGGCGCCCGGCGGGGGCGGCAAAGGCGTGGGGTTGGGCGCATAAACCACGCCATGGCGCTGCAGGTCGCTGTCTGGCTGGCGTCTTTGGTGCGGGGATCTGTAATCGAGCGTCATGCCGACATGAATAAAACAGGAACAAATTATGCGTCAAGCAGATTTCACCGTATTGGTGATTTTTGACGGAACCCGGTCGTCAACGCACCTGCCGGCGCCTGCCCAAACAACCCCTCGCCCGGAGCGAGGTCGAAGGGTCACGCAAACTCATCAACGCCTCCCACTCGCCCGCCCCTTCGGCAGGCTCGGGGTGAGGGGAGATACGGTCGACGCCCGCGCGCTGTGCGCCTCCTAAATCGTTCCTACAACCGCGCCGCCGCCGCCAAACCCTCGGTTGGGCTGGCGAGGGGTTTTGGGGCGAGCTTGGCGCGGGCGGCGGCGCCGGCCATGGAGGCTTGGGCCAGGGCGACTTGTTGGGCGCCGTCGCGGAGCGCCTGATCGGCGGCGGCGGCGACCAGGTTCAGGTAGCGGTCGCGGTCGCCGGCGCGGAAAGCGGCCCAGGCGTCGGGCACGAGGCGGACTTCAACTTCGGCGCCGGTCCTGGCGGCGGCGGCCTCGAACAGCGCGCGGGTGGG
>JBMLRS010000490.1:0-2199 GCA_049240905.1 Elsteraceae bacterium | reverse complement strand
GTCATCATGATCGGTCGGAAGCGCAGCAGGCAGGCTTCGATCATCGCCTTGTTCGGATCGGTTTCGCCTTGAGATTTTCGCTCGATCGCGAAGTCGATCATCATGATCGCGTTCTTCTTCACGATGCCGATCAGCAAGATCACGCCGATGATGGCGATCACGCTGAGCTCCATGTTGAACGCCATCAAGGTCAGCATCGCGCCCAGACCGGCCACCGGCAGGCCGGACAGGATCGTGATCGGATGGATGAAGCTCTCATAGAGCACGCCCAGGATCAGATAGACGACCAGCACCGCGGCGAGCAGCAGCAGACCCTGGCCTTTCAGGGCCTCCTGGAAGATCTGCGCGGTGCCCTGGTAGCTGCTGTTGATGGTTGCGGGCATGTTCACTTCCCGCTCCATCTCGCGGATCCGCGACACCGCTTCGCCGAGCGACACGCCGGGCTGCAGGTTGAAGGAAACCGTGACCGACGGCAGCTGATTCTGGTGATTGACCGACAAGGGGCCGACCTGACGCTCGACCCGGGCGAAGGAGTCGATCGGCACGAGCTGGCCGCTGGAGGAGCGGACATAGAGGCGGCCGATATTGTCAGGCGTCACCTGGAACGCGGGATCGGACTCAAGGATCACCTGATACTGGTTGGTCGGCGAATAGATCGTGGCGACCTGACGCTGACCGAACGCGCTGTAGAGCGCGCTGCGAATCTGGGAGGGTTGGATGCCCATGGAGGCCGCGCGGTCGCGGTCGATCTGCAGCACCGCCAATGGGCTCTTGATCTGCAGATCGGTGGTCACGTCCAGGAAGCCCGGCGCGCGGGCCATCCTGGCCTCCATGATCGGCGCGAAGCGATAGAGCTCCTCCAGGCTGGAGGCCTGCAGCGTGTACTGATACTGGCTCTTCGAGAGCCGCCCGCCGAGATTGATGTTCTGAACCGGCTGCATGAACACGTTGATGCCCGGCACCTGCGCAAGACGCGTTCGCATCTTGGCGATGAACTGTTGACTGCTCAGCTCTCGTTGGTCGCGCGGCTTCAAGATGATGAACATGCGGCCAGTGTTCGACGCCGACCCGCCGACGCCGCCGGCGACCGAGTTCAGCGTCTCGACATTGGGATCGGCGCGCACGATGGCGGCGATCCGCTGCATCCGCTCGGACATCGCGGCGAAGGAGGTGTCCTGCGCCCCTTCGGTGATCGAGAAGATCAGGCCGGTGTCCTCGATCGGGAAGAAACCCTTCGGCACGGTCTGGAACGCCCACACGGTTCCGAAGACCGTGCCCAGGAACACGATCACCATCACCGGCTTGTTGCGCATCGTCCAGAGCAGGGTGACGCGGTAGCCGGTCAGCACGGCTTGGAAGCCGGCCTCCAGCATGCGGCCGACGAAACCTTCCTTCTCCCCGGGAACATGGGGGCGCAGGAAGCGCGAGCAGAGCATCGGCGTGAGGGTCAGCGAGACGATGCCTGACACCAGGATCGCCAGAGTGATGGTCACCGCGAACTCCTGGAACACGCGGCCGACGACGCCGCCCATGAACAGGATCGGAATGAACACCGCGATCAGCGACATGGTGATCGACAAGATGGTGAAGCCGATCTCTCGGCTGCCCTTGAGCGCCGCTTCGAACGGCTCCATGCCTTCTTCGATGTATCGGACGATGTTCTCCAACATCACGATCGCGTCGTCGACCACGAAGCCGACCGCGAGCGTGATCGCAAGGAGCGAGATGTTGTCCAGGCTGTACCCGAACAGATACATGCCCGCGAACGTGCCAATGAGCGAGACCGGCAGCGCGAGGGAGGGGATCAGCGTCGCGCTGGCCTTGCGCAGGAACAGGAAGATCGTCAGCACCACCAGCCCGATGGTGAGGACCAGCGTGAACTGGACGTCGGCGATCGACTCGCGGATCGACAGCGAGCGGTCGTTGGTCAACTGCACGTTGACGGCGGCGGGCAGCTGCGACTGGAAGGATGGCAGGAGCGCGCGGATCTGGTCGACCACCTGAACCGTGTTGGCGTCGGACTGGCGCAGCACGGCGACGGTCACGGAGCGACGGCCGTTGGTCCAATTGGCGACGCGGTTGTTCTCCACGGAGTCGATAACGGTCGCGACGTCGGAGAGCAGAACCGGACCGCCATTGCGCCTGGCCACCACGAGATCGCGGTAAGTTCTGGCGTTTATCGGCTGGGCCGAGGCTTGG
>JBMLRS010000489.1:0-12727 GCA_049240905.1 Elsteraceae bacterium | reverse complement strand
GGCGGGGCGGCGGCGCTTTCCATGCCCAAGAGTTTTCGTTTGGTGGCCACGCCGCCGGGGGCGGAGAAGCCGCCGATCTTTTTCGAGGCGGCCAGCACGCGATGGCAGGGGACGATGATCGGCCAGGGATTGCGGCCCATGGCCATCCCGATGGCCTGCGCCGCGCCGGGGCTGTCGACCGCCTCGGCCAGCGCGCCGTAGGTCGTGGTGCGGCCGTAGGGGACATGGCGCAGACGTTCATAAACCGCCGCTTCGAAAGCGCCTACGCTGCCCATGTCCAAGGGCAGCTCCAGGAAATCCAGCTTCTCGCCCGCCAGATAGCGGCGCACCAATGCGGCGGCGGTCTCCGCCACCGGCGGCGGCGCGCCCTCGATCTGGACGCAGCCCTGCGCGCGCAGGCGGCGCTCGGCCTCGCCGGGCGCGTCGGGGAATTGCAGGCGGGTCAGTCCCACCTCGCTCCAGGCCACGCCGCCGACGCCGTAGCTTGTGTCGAACAGCAGAAATCCTTCGGTCATCGCCGACCTCAGATCAGCGATTGATGGGGAAAGCCCTGCGCCAGACGGGCCAGCGCCGCGCGCCCTTCCTTCAAGCGCCACGCATTCACGAGAGCAAGCCGTTTGCCGCCGGGCGGGCTGGCCTGATCGCCAAGCGGCTTATCGGGATGGAAGGTGATTTGAACGCTGGAGACGGCGGGCATCGCCGTCACTTCCGCGATCAGGCGCGCGCCGGGCGGACGAACCTTTCCCTGGTCGGAGGTGAAGAGCGGGATCGAGAAGCCTTCGCGGGGCTGGTCGTCGTCGAAGCGCCACACTCCCTCCGCGTAAAGCCGCACCATCGCCTGGACCCATCCGGGACCGTAAAGGTCGGTCCATTGGTCGGCGAAGCGCAGATGCGCCTCGATGATCCGGCCGCCGATCGTCTCGAAATTCACCATGCCGGCGTAGCCCTTGAGATGGCGGGCCGACCAGTCCGAGAGATAGGCCATCAGGTCGTCGTCGCGCCGGCCCCAGACCTTCCACCAGCGGAACATGCCGCCGGGCGCGGGCTTCCCCTGAGCATGGCGGGACCAGACGATCGCGCCGTCCAGCACGGCGCAATCGGTCGAGACATGGGGGCCGGTGAGCTTGGGCATCCACATATGGCCGGGCTCATAGCTGGCGTCGTAGACGGCGCGCGAGGCGATCGCGCGGCTGCCGATCCCCATGCCTTTCAGATTGACGATCGGCTTGGAGAAGACCGGGAACTCGCCAGGGTCCGCGCCGTGCGGACCCGCCTTCATGCCCTGCGAAAGCGCGACCGCGAGTCGGTCATAGATCCAGCGATGCTCTGGAAACCAGGCCCAGGCGTCGGTGTCGTCGATCGGCACGCGCACTTCCGGCGGGCAGGCGACGCCGTCGAAATATTGCTCTCGCCAAGGGTCCCTGACGTATATCGGCATCCTCTCATTCTCCGACGCGCGCGGACGCTGGAACCTTAGCGCGCCGCGCGCGCTGGTCGAGACTATTCCGCGGGAAGATCAGCGTTGACAAGGCGGCGGCTCCGCCAGGAGATCACGGCATGATCCAGTGTTATGCAATCATCGACGGCGTTCTGCGGTCAGCGCCGCCCGATCCGGCCAGCGCGCTGTGGATCGATCTTCTGAACCCCACGGCGGCGGAGGAGGCGGCTGTCGAGGCGGCGCTCCGGCTTGAGATCCCGACCCGAGCGGAGATGGCGGCGCTGGGCGACTCCGCCCGGCTGTACGAGGATCGCGGCGCGCTGTTCATGACCGCCAGTCTGGTCACCGGCGTGGTGCAACGCCGACCGGCCGTGGCGAACGTCACCTTCGTTCTGGCGCGCAGCCAGTTGGTCACCGTCCGGTACGACGGCTTGCGCGCGTTCGACACGTTCGAGAGCAAATGCGCGCGTGAACCCGGCGATCAATCCTCGCCCGACCGGGCGCTGGTCGCGCTGCTGGCGAACATCGTCGCGCGCATCGCCGAAGTGCTGTCGGAGACGGAAGCCGGGCTGGAGGCGACGACCACCGCGATCTTCCGCGAACCCGAGGATCCGAAGCCTGCGACGCCGAACGCCGATCTGCAGTCGGTGGTGAAACGGCTCGGCAAGACCAACGCCTTGCTCGCCAAGCTGCGGGAGAGCCTGCTCAGCTTGAACCGACTGCTGATCTTCCTGCGCCAGGGCGCGGCGGAGTGGCTGCATCCGGAAGCGGTCGGCGCGATCGAGGCGCTTGAGCGCGACCTCGCCTCCCTCACCGAGTATGAGGCGCATATGATCGGCGAAGTGAATTTCCTGCTCAGCGCGACCCTGGGGCTGATCAACATCGATCAGAACCGCATCATCAAGGTGTTCTCCATCGCTTCGGTCCTGTTCCTGCCGCCCACCATGGTCGGGACCATCTACGGCATGAACTTCGAAGGGATGCCGGAGCTGAAATGGGCCGCTGGCTATCCGCTGGCGCTCGCGCTGATGATCGTCTCGGCGATTCTGCCCTACTGGTTCTTCCGACGTCGCGGATGGCTGTAAGCGATGACCAAAGCTCCCCTGAACCCCGACGCCCTGCGCGACTTCGCGACCGCCGTCTATCAAAGCGCGGGCGTGCCGCAGGATGATGCCTGGATCGTCGCGGACAGCCTCGTGCAGGCCGATCTGTGGGGGCATCAGTCGCACGGCTTGCTGCGGCTGACCTGGTATCTGGCGCGGCTCCGTTCCGGCGTCATGCGCGCCGTCACCGCCCCTGAGCTGGTGGTGAACGCTGGCGCGATCGCGGTGATGGATGGCGGCGACGGGATCGGTCAGGTCCTGGCCCAGCGCGCGGCGGACGAGGCGGTTGCGCGCGCCAAGGCGCATGGAGTCGGCGCGGTGGCCGTGCGCAACTCCAACCATTTCGGCACGGCGATGTATTTCACGGGGCGGGCGGCGCGCCAAGGCTGCGTCGCCTTTCTGTCGACCAACGGCAGCCCGGCGATGGCGCCCTGGGGCGGGCGGGAGAAGCGGATCGGCAACAATCCCTGGTCGATCGCAGCGCCGATCGGCGACGGCGGCGTCATGGTCCTGGACATGGCGAACACGCTGGTCGCGCGCGGCAAGATCTATCTGGCCAAACAGCGCGGGGAGAAGATCCCCCTGGATTGGGCGATCGCGGCGGACGGGTCGCGCACCGACGATCCGGTCGCCGCCATCGCCGGAACCCTGCTGCCCATGGGCGGCCACAAGGGCTACGGCATCTCCGTGATGATGGACATGCTGTCCGGCGTGCTGAGCGGGAGCTGCTTCGGCATGGGCGTCGCCGGACCCTACCAGGCCGACAAGCGCAGCGGCTGCGGCCATCTCATGATCGCCCTCGACATCGCGGCGTTTCAACCGCTCTCGGCGTTTGAGGCGCGGATTCAGGCGCAGATCGCGGAGTTGAAGGGCGCGCCGCGCGCTCCCGGGGTGGAGGAGATCTTCTATCCCGGCGAACTCGAGGCGCGCGCCGATCTGCGCCAACGCCGAGACGGGTTGATCCTGCCCGCCGACACCCTGGCGGATCTTGCGCTCGCCGCTCAACTGACCGGGATTCCTGCTGTGACGTAGATCACACAAATCGAAATATAGTTTAAATTATATAAAATGGGTTGCGTAGCTGCGCGGGGCGTCATATCAATTTGTCTAGGCAAATTGTTCAGCCCGATCTCCCCATGTCGGAGCGCACCTGTATGAAGCTGGCCGAGCGCTCACCGGACGAAGAAGACCGCCTCGCCGCCTTGCGCAGCATGGCCTTGCTCGATACGCCGCCGGAGCCGGCGTTCGACGCGCTGGTCAAGCTGGCGCAGTCGCTTTTCGGCGCGTCGATCTGCTTGGTCTCCCTGGTCGACGCGCAGCGGCAATGGTTCAAGGCGCGTCTCGGGGTCGATGTCGACGAAACCGCTCGGGACATCTCCTTCTGCGGACACGCGATCCAGAACGACGGCGTTCTTGTGGTGCGGGACGCGAGCCAGGATGCGCGCTTCTGGGACAATCCCCTGGTGATCGGCGCGCCGAACATTCGATTCTACGCCGGAGCGCCGATCAAACTGCGCGAGGGCCATGCGATCGGCACGGTCTGCATCGCCGACGGCGCTCCCCGGCCCAGCTTCGACGAGGCCGACGCAGAGCGTTTGGACGCCTTGGCTCAGATCTGCGCCCAGGTGATTCTCAGTCGCGCCGAAGCGGCGCAAAGCCACCGCCTGCTCGATCAACTCCCCTTGGGCGTCGTGCTGCGTCAACGCGACGGCGTCATCCTGGACGTCAATCCCGCCTTCGCCGCGATGGTCAACCGCCCGAGGGAATTGCTGCGAGGCGGCAATCTGGACGAGATCACCCCGAACGGGCGGGCCAAGGCTGACGAAGCCATGGCGGCTTCATCGACCGCGAACAGCTTCGGCCCGTTTGAGGCCGAGCTGGCGCGTGACGGCGGCGGGCATGTGCCGGTCCAGATCCGCGGGCTGCTGGTTGAGCGCGGCTCGGCGCAGGTGGTCTTGAGCGTGGTTGAGGACATCACCGAACGCCGCGCGAACGAACGGGAATTGGCGCAGGCGCAGAAGATGGAGGCGATCGGGCAACTCACCGGCGGCTTGGCTCACGACTTCAACAACATGCTCGGTGTGATCATCGGCAATATGGACTTGATGGAGCGCGATCTCGCCTATCTCGGCTCCACGCCGGCGAGGGCGAAGCTGGAGACTGCGCGCACGGCCGCGCTGCGCGGCGCCGATCTCACCAAGGCGCTGCTGTCGGTCGCGCGTCGCCAGTCGATGACGCCGGAGCCGGTGGATTTGAACGCGCGTCTGCAAGAACTGCTGCCTTTGATCAAGCATACCATGGGCGGCTCGATCGACGTCGTCGTCGATCTGGACGATTCGCCCATGGTTCACGTCGACTCCAGCGGGTTGGCGGGCGCGATCCTGAACTTGGCGATCAACGCGCGCGACGCGATGCCGGACGGCGGCCGGCTGACTCTGCGGACGCGCATTCGCTCTGTGATGTACGACGACGCCGGCAATGATCTGTCGCCAGGGCCATATGTCGCCCTGAGCGTGACCGACACGGGTTCGGGCATGTCGCCCGAGGTGCTGCGTCGGGCGGCGGAGCCGTTCTTCACGACCAAGGGGCATGGGCGAGGAACCGGGCTCGGCCTTGCGATGGCGAAAGGGTTCGTCAAGCAGTCCGCCGGCGAATTTCGAATCTACAGCGAGGTCGGTCACGGCACCTCGATCACCTTCCTGCTGCCGTTGACCTCGCGGGCGGAGTATGCGGCGCCTCGGTTCTCTCCGCCGCGCGGCGGCAACGAGAGGGTCCTGGTGGTCGACGACGAACTGGAGTTGCTGGCGGTGACCGCCACCTGGCTGAAAGATCTCGGCTATGACGTGACCCCCTGCGCGACGCCGCGTTCGGCCCTGGCCGCGGCGGTCGGCGCGACGCGCGACGGTCGTCCCTACAACCTGTTGGTCACCGACGTGATCATGCCCGGCTTGAACGGCTTCGCGTTGGCCAAAGCCTGCCGTGATCTCACGCCCTCGCTGAGCGTGCTGTACGTGTCGGGCTTCGCGGACGCGGCGGATAGGATGGCGAATCAAGTGGAGGGCGAGTTGCTGCAAAAGCCTTTCCGGCAGATTGAGCTTGCGGTTGCGGCGCGCCGCGCGTTGGACGCGCGACTGGACGACGCGCCGGCCCTGCGAGCGGAGGGCGTGGCATGACCCGTCCCTGCGTCGCGATCCTTGACGATGACGTGGCGATGAGCAGCTTCATCGCCACGGTCGCCAGCGGAGCCGGCTACAAAGCGGTGGTCGCGAACGATGGTTCCGCCCTCTCCAGGCTTCTCGCCGAGCGCCCGGAGATCATGGTGCTCGATCTTGAGATGGCCGACGTCGACGGCATCGAAGTGATCCGCCAGCTTGCGGAGGCGGTCTTCACGGGGCGCTTGCTGATCATCAGCGGCCATAGCCCGGGCATGTTGAAAGCCGCGAAGATGCTGGCCGAGATGCAAGGCCTCAAGGTGATGGCCACCTTGACCAAGCCGATCCGATCTGAGGCGCTGGTCGCGCTGTTCGGCCAGGCGCAGGTCGCCGCCGCGCCGAAATCCAAGGCCCCGGTCAGCGCGGAGGATCTCGCCCGCGGCATCGAGGCGAACGAGTTGGAGATCCATTATCAACCTCAAGCGCGGATGTCCGATGGCGCCTGGACGGGGTTGGAGGCGTTGGTGCGGTGGCGCCACCCAGTGATGGGTCTGCTACCGCCTTATTCTTTTATCTCATTGGCGGAGACCAGCGATCTGGCCTTGCCGTTGACCGTGAGGGTGATGGAGACCGCGCTGAAGGACATCGTTTGGCTCGGCGAGACCGCCGGCTATCGGGGGTCCTTGTCGATCAATCTGCCGCCTGCTGCGATGGTCGATCTGAAATTTCCCGAGCAAGTGCTGGCCGCGATGGCGCGCCTGCGTTGCGACCGCAATCTTTTGCAGTTCGAGATCACCGAGACCTCGGTGCCGCCCAACCCCGCGACCGCGCTCGACATCCTCGCGCGGCTTCGGCTGAAGGGCTTCAATCTGTCGATCGATGATTTCGGCACGGGTCATTCCTCGCTAGAGCAATTGCAGCAACTGCCGTTCGGCGAACTGAAGATCGACCTTGGCTTCGTCTCTGCGGCGCGGTCGGATCATAAATCACGCGTCATCGTGGAGAGTTCGATCACGATGGGCCGCCAACTCGGCCTTTCCGTGCTCGCCGAGGGCGTAGAAGACGAGGGTTGCTGGAACTGGCTGCGCGCCTCCGGGTGCGAGTTGGCCCAGGGATTCTTCATCGCGAAACCGATGCCGATCGATTTGATCGTTCCCTGGAGCCATGATTGGGAGAAATTGCGCGCCGGGTTGTTTGACTTCCCCCAGCCGCGCTTCGATAAGCCGCCCCGCACTTTGGCCAACGTCGCCCGGGCAGGCTCTCGGGCGCACGCGGAATAGAGCCGCCGTCCCAGCGTCCCAGCCGCGATGCGTTCAGGCGGTCGCAGCCAAGCCTATGATCGCGTCATCCATCGATCGGGATCGTTGATCTCTGCGAAGCCGAAACGGGCATAGAGCCCATGCGCGTCGCGTGTGCGCAAGGCAATGCGACGCAGTCCCTGCAGTTCCGGGTGCGCGAGGATCTGCTCGATGAACCAGGAGCCGAGCCCTTTGCCGCGATAAGCCGCCTCGACATACACGTCCGTCAGCCAGGCGAAAGTGGTGAAGTCGCTGACCACGCGGGCGAAGCCGATCTGATCCGCTCCGTCATACAGCCCTAGACATAATGAATGGCGCAGGCAGCGGGCGAGCGTGTCCGCGGTCGTCCGGCCGCCCCAATAGCTCGTCTGTAATTCGCGGAGCACGCGGTCGAATTGGAGGCGACGCGTCTCGCTCGACAGCGTGTAGCGGTCTTTGACGACCACGTAGTCAGGGAAGTTCAGGGATGAAGCAGGCAAGGCGTATCCTCAAAATCTGCGTTGCTTCGGCAGCATCCGCGATCGTGCGAGAGAAGAAAATAAACACCATAAGAAAATGTATAAAATATCGGCAAAATACACCTCAAGCTGATTCATCTAGATACTGTGATAAGCATCACTAACAATATGGAATACTTGAAAAAATTCCGCAGATCAGCGATACAGATCCTGCGTCCGACGAACCCGTCGCGCTCTCGTATCGTGCGTTGAGCGTCCAGACCATAGAGATATCAATGGCTTCCTCGCCTCTATCATTGCCTTCCTCGCCGTCCAAGCTGCCGATCCCGGCGTTTTTGACGACGGTTTTCCGCCCGCAATCCTCCGGCGCGGCTGACATCGCCGGCTATATTCAGCCGCAACGTCCGGCCGAGACGGCGATTCGCAAGTTTGTGGGCCAACCGAACAATGGCGGCACGATTGGCGGCGCGACGGCGGAGCAGCGCCTCGATCGCGACCTCGTGAATTTGTCAGATCGCGCCGACAAGGTTCTGGCGCAGTACGGCAACGATCAGCGTCTCGCGAACATCCGCCGCTCGTTAAACACCCAGGTGGACGCGAAGTATCTGGCGTCGGTGGGCCGCGGCCCGGCCGAGCAGGTCAGGGGGCCGTCGACCGCGACGACCGAGCGCGTGCTGACCAACGGCACCAGCCGGTTCACGACCGTCGACCTGCAGTCGCAGACCATCAATCGCTTCCAAGTGACGGACGCGCAGGGGCTGGCCGGCGGTCAGCAGACCGTCCAGACCATCCGCACGGTCACCGAAGCTGGCGGCAACGACGTGAACAGCGGTAAGGCGCTGGCTTCGGTCAGCCGCTTCGAGGACACGGTTCAGACCGTCGCGACCGACGTTCGCGACGGGACCCGCAAGGAAACCTTCGCCCAGAGCGCGATCATCACGCGATCCGACACGACCGACATCCGCGCGGAAACCACCCTGCGCGCCGTCGTGACCCGCAAGTTCGAGAATGAGAACGGCCGCTTCATCGAGCAGGTGACCCGCGAGGATTATCAGTCGGTCACCACTCTGGCGGACCAGTCGACGGTCGTCGCCGCCTCTGAGCGCCGCTCGCTGACCCGTCAGTTGGTCAATCTTGACACCGGCGAAGTCTCCACCACCGTCGAGACCTCCGTGGTCAACGCGAGCGTGAAGACCAGCACCACGGGCGAGGGCGCCAACGCCGTCACCAATCAGACGATCAGCGTCAGCGCCAATCAGAACTCCACGCGGATCCGCGCGGGCGGTGCTGATGACAAGACCACCGTGCAGGAGAGGATCAACGCCGAGTCGTCGACGATTCAGCGTTCCACTCGGGGCGATCAGACGACGGAGCGGGTCCGCACCGCCGCCAGCCAGACGGTCAACCGGTTCACCGGCACGGATCAGACGGTCCTGGGCGCGAGCCAGTCCATCACGTCGGCGGCGACCAGCATCGACAGCAAGGGCACTGTCTCGGCGACCGCGCAGCAGCGCAGCACCCAGTTCAAGTTGACCGAGACCGGCCGCTTGGTGGATGACGGCTTCGACCCCACCGCGCCGTTCAACCAGATCCCGGAGACGACGGTCAGAAGCGCCGCGTCGCTGTCGCGCACGGTGTCCGCTTCGATCACGGCGGACGGGACGACCAGAGTCGCCGCCCGTGAAGAATCGGTCGGCTCCAAGCCGGTCGACCGCAAAGATCCGACCGCCGGCGCCATTCAGACTCCCGTGAAGGAATCGACCCTCACCGGCACCATTCCGGCGGCCGTCGCAAACGCCGCGCCGGCCCCTCAGGCCTCGCCCGGCGCGTCGAAGGGCAAGTCGGAGAACGAGTCGAACAAGAACGGCGGCGGCAAGTCAGAGTCTGAGCCCAAGAATAAGAAGGAAGTCGCCAACCTCGCTCCGGTGCTCGAAGCCTCGACCACCACGCCGCGAGGCCGGTTGGAGATCGAGCCGATCAAGAACAGCGGCGGCAAGTTCGAAGTTCAGGCTGAGAACAAGCGGGGCCAGGGTCCTTCGATCATCGTCGATCGCGCGAACCGCACTTTGACGGCGGAAGGCCGCGGTACGCCGAGCGGCCCGACTTCGACGGCGAGCGCGGAGACCGGCCTGCTGCTGGCGCGCGGCGTCGGCGCCAACGCCGGTGGCGCTCGCACCGCCAGCGGCGCGCTGACCGACGATGGCGCGACGATCGAAGCGCGCAGCTCCGGCAAGGCGTTCTTGCGCCCGCTGGCGCTGAAGGCGAACGATCTGGGCGAGCTGTTCCGCGCGTCGAGGTCCGGCCCCTATGAGGCCGTGAAGCCTCTGCCGCAAGCGACGCTGACCTTCGTCGCTCCCCCGCCGCTGCGTCTCAGCGTTTGACGCCAAAGGATAAACCGATCCGACCGGAGCCATCCGGTCGGATCAAATCCTTGTTGGACGGCATGGCCGCGCGTCAGGCGGCGATGGTCAGGTCAACCAAGGCGCCGATGGCGGATCTTCCAGTCGCCGTCACCATGGATCGCGACTGGTTTCGCGCTGAATTCAGCGTTTCCGGCGTCGATCCCAGCAATGTCACCTTTCGGATCGACGGCCAACAACTCGTCGTGACCATCGGTCTTGGCGGCGGCGTCGAGAGCCTCGACGGGCGCATGCGTCGGGTCGAAGCCAGCGGTCAGATCTGGGAGCGGTCGTTCAAGCTCTCTTTCAAGCCGTCCCTCTCGGCGGTGCGCGCCACGGTCGAGCGCGAACGCGTCGTCGTCGAAGCCGCTCGCGCCCGGTAGCCAAGAAGCGGCCCTCGCGGCGACGGGATAGCGCCGAACATTGTCAGCGGTCTAAGCGGTGGAGCGGCGTCACGAGCGCGGGCGTTTGGCGCGCGCGGCGCGGCCGAGCCGTTGATAGCCCAGCTTCAGCCCCTCCAGCGTCAATAGCGCGGCCAGCCCCGCGCCCGTGGTGATCAGTAGGTCGTCCGTGTGCAGCGGTCCGAAGCGGAACAGATCGGCGGCGAAAGGCCAGCCCAAGGTCAGCCCCAGCGTCGCCGCGACTGTCGCCAGAACCCAGATCAGCGCCGGGTTCGGGCGTCGCATGGCGGCGACCAGAGAGGCGCTGAAGCTGCGATTGACGAAAATCAAGCTCGCGATCGTCATCACCAATGCGAAGAAGCTGAGCGCGCGCAACTCCGTCTCCGGCATGCCGCGCGCCTGCCCCATCAGGAAGACGCCGGCCACGACGGCGAAGGCGACAAGCCCCTGCAACAAGCTCCAACCAATCAGGAAGGGGTCGAACATCGGGGCGTCGGCCGGCCGGGGCGGACGCCGCATCACGTCGGATTCCTCCGTTTCCGCCTCGAACACCAGCGAGCAGACGGGATCGATCACCATCTCAAGAAACGCGATATGCACCGGGCCCAGGATGATCGGCAGGCCCAGAAGCAGCGGCGCCAGCGCTAATCCGGCGATCGGGATATGGACGGCGATGATGAAGCCCATGGACTTGCGCAGATTGTCGTAGATGCGGCGACCCAGCCGGATCGCGGCCACGATCGAGCCGAAATCGTCATCCAGCAACACGATCGCGGAGGCTTCGCGGGCCACGTCCGTGCCGCGACCGCCCATGGCGACGCCGATGTGGGCGGCCTTCAGCGACGGCGCGTCGTTCACGCCGTCGCCAGTCATGGCGACGATCTCGCCGTCGGCTTTCAGCGCCATGACGATCCGCAGCTTTTGCTCCGGCAGGATGCGCGCGAAGACGGTCGCGGCGCGCGCGCTGGCCGCCAGTTCGGCGTCCGACATGCTGTCGAGTTGCTCGCCGGTCACGACGCTCTCGGCGACCAGGCCGGCTTGGCGCGCGATCGCCAGCGCGGTCGTCGGATAATCGCCGGTGATCATCACCACCCGCAGTCCCGCCGCCCGGCATTCCGCCACCGCCGCCTTCGCGCTGGGGCGCAGGGGATCCGCCAGGCCGACCAAGCCGGCGAACGCGAAGGCGAAGCCCGTCGGCGAATCAGGGATTCCGCTTTCCTCGGCCTCCGCGCGCGCGACGCCCAGAACGCGCATCCCCGCCGCCGCCATCTCGTTGACGGCGGCGGTCAGCGTCTCCCGCTCCGCTGGGGAGAGGCGGCAGAGCCGGGCGATCGCCTCCGGCGCCCCTTTCGCCGCGACCTGCAAGGGCGCGCCCCCCACGCTGCGCCAGACCTGCGTCACGGCCAGCAGATCGGGGCGGAGACCATAGCTGCGAACCATCGACCAGACCGGCGCGCCTTCGGCCGCCAGCCGATGAAAGGCTTTGTCCATCGGATCAAACGGCTCCGGCGCGCTGGCCCGAAATCCGGACACGAGCAGCGCTTGAAAGGCTTCCGGCGGCTCTGAGGCGCCCAGGTCGAAGGTCGATCCGTCCGGCAGGCGCAATTGCTGGATCGTCATCTGGTTCTGGGTCAGGGTGCCGGTCTTGTCGGTGCACAGCACGGTCGCCGCGCCCAATGTCTCGATCGCAGCCGCCTTGCGCGTCAGCACGCGCGCCTTTGAAATGCGCCACGCCCCCATCGCCATGAAGACGGCCAGCACGACAGGGAACTCCTCCGGCAGCATCGACATGCCGATCGCGATGCCGGCCAAGGCCGCGTCAATCCACTCGCCGCGCGACAGGCCGTAGAGCAACACCGTCAGAAGGCTGACCGCGCCGCCGACCGCGGCGAACAACCTCACCAGCCGGCCGGTCTCCGCCTGAAGGCGCGGCGCCTCGCTTTCAAGCGCGCTCAAGGATCGGCCGATCCGCCCAATCTCGCTCCGTGGCCCGGTCGCGATCACCTCCGCGAGCCCCGCGCCGCGGACGATCAGCGATCCTGAGAACAAGGTCGGCAGATCGTCGCCGCCCGGCCGCCGCCCTGGATCGACCTCGCCGTCCCGCAGGGGGCGTTTGCGAACGGGCGCGGACTCACCGGTCAGCAAGGATTCGTCGGTCTGGATCTCGTCTCCCCGCAGCAGCGTCGCGTCGGCTGGAACCCGATCGCCCTCGCTGAGCAGGGTCAGGTCGCCGCGCGCCACGTCGCGCCCGGCGACGCGGACCTGGACTCCGTCGCGGATCACCAGGGCGCGCGGGCTTGTGAGGTCGCGCAGAGCCTCCAGCACCCGTTCGGTGCGGGTTTCCTGCACGACGGTGATGGCGATGGACAGCAGGGCGAACGCCAGCAGGATCAGCGCCTCCTTGACGTCCCCCAGCAGCAAATAAAGCAGACCGCCGCACAGGAGAGCGAGAGCGAGATCGCCCTGATTCCCTGAAGG
>JBMLRS010000488.1:0-8828 GCA_049240905.1 Elsteraceae bacterium | reverse complement strand
GCGGCTGAGGCGGCGGCAAGGCGGCGCGGGTGATCTGCGACGCGGCGGCGGGAGGCGGCGTCATCGTCGTCGGCTGCGACGGGCTTGTGGTCGCGGTGTTGGTTGGCGGCGGCGCGCTGGTCGTCGTCGGGGGCGGCGGCGTGGTCGACGGGGTCGTGGTCGAGGGGGGCGGGGCCGTCGTGGCGGTGGTCGGCGGCGGGCTCGAGGGTGGGGGCGCCGCAGTCGTCGTGGTTGTGGTCGTCGTCGTGGTCGGCGGGGGTGGGTTGGTCGGCGGCGGCTGAGTCTGCGCCGAAGCCAGGCTTGACCCGATGACGGCCGACAGGCCGACCAGCGCGGCGGCGATCGACAGGCGAGACGCGCCGCTGAGGAGCTTAATACTGCACACGGACACCGGCCCATATCCTTTGATCTGGCGTGCGAACGGAGGCGGCTTCAGGTCGCCCCAGAACCTGCGCGTATTCGATATAACCGTCCACTCCTATGCCGGTGTCCAGTCGGATTCCGGCGCCGCTGGAGGACAAGGTCTGCATGCGCGCGGTGTTCCACACCGTGCCGGTGTCGGCGAACAGATAGACCTGCGCGCGGTCGGCGCTGGAGAGGATGTCGGAGAAGCTGTAGCGCAATTCGACGGAGCCGCCCCAGCCTTGGCGGCCGGTGATCTCGCCCGGTTCGAACGCGCGCCCGAAGCGCGAGCCGCCGATCGCGTACTCGTCATAGGAGGCGATTGTCGTGAATGCGTATTGCGCCTCGCCCTGGGCCCAGATGTCGAAGCCGTCTCCGAGCGGCTGCAGCCGTCCCAGCTCCACCGAGGCGAAATTGCCGGTTTTGCTGACCTTGATCCGCGAGGTTCGGTCGGACCCGCCGCTGGCGTTGAACGCGGGCAGGCCCTGGGTGAACCGGAGGGCGCCGCGCGTCACCCCGTCGAGCCACCCATTCGACTCGAAGCTCAACGCGAACCGGAGGGCTCGCAGCCGATCCTCGTAGTTCAGCGCCTTGTCGATCAGGGATCGGCTGTCGACCGCGCGAAAGCCGCCGCTCAGGGTGAGGCTGAACTGCGTGCTGCGGATCAGGGGGTAGGCCAGCGCGCCTTCGACCGAGGTGGTGTCGGATTCGACGTTGAACGCGGTCAACTCATTGCCGGGGACCGAGAGCGACCGGCTGACCGAGCTTTCGAACCGGAGACCGTCATCGCCGATCGGGATCGCCACGTCGACCCCGACGTAGCGCTGTCGTCGGATCGTCGCCGAACCGAGCGCGACCACGCGGATGGACTCGCCGAAACCGGCCGCCGACGCTGAATTGACGTCGATAAGTCCCTGCATCGGCCCGACATAGCGCGTCCCGCGATTGTCCAGCGTGAAGCCGACGGAGAAGGGCTTATGGGTCGCCTGCACCACGAGTTCGCTGCCGCCGCTCGCCCCTGACTTCGCGGGGCGCAGCACGCCCGTCGCCCGCACCCCGGGAAGGTCGTTGATCAGCAGCAGCGCGCGCTCCAGATCCGCCACCCGGGCGGGGCCGCCAGTGAGGGTCTTGCGCGCCAAGCGCGTGATCGTGTCGACCAGAGCCCCGGTCACGCCTTCGACCGAGACCTGGTCGACCTTTCCTTCGATCACGGCGATCCGGAACGCCCCGTCGCCGATGCTCTGTTCAGGGATGTAGGCGAGCGAGAGAGCGTAGCCGTCGTCGACATACCGCTTCGTGATCGCGTTGGTCGCTTTGTACAAGGCGCCGAGCGTCACGGTCTTGCCGACCATCGCGTAGATTTCCGGGAAGGTCTCGCGCGGGTAGACCGTCATTCCCTCGATCTGCAGATCGGCGACGTCGATCTCCTCGTTCTCCAAGCCCGGCGGGGGTTGCACGCCGGCGGCGAGATCGACGGAGATGGAAGGGGTCACCATCGCCGGTTCGGACGGCTGCCCGGCGGCGGCCTGCGGCGGTCTGCCAACGGAGCCGGGTAGCGCGGGCGAAGCGCTCTGCGCCTCAGCCGCGCTCGGGGCGAGGCAGAGCAGGAGGCTGATCGCGCCCAAGGGGCCGTAGCGCGTGACGATCAATGATGCAGCTCCGACTCACGGCGAGAATGTCATGGCCGCAATAGGTTATCCCTGAAGGTTGAAGCCTAATCAATGCCGTCCGGGTGAGGTTATAGAGAAAACAAAAATTTAATCGGCAGCCTCCAGCGCGCGCGCGTCGGCCTTGGGCAGGCGAACCGTGATGGCGGCGCCTTGTCCAGATTCGCTTTTCACTTCGATCGACCCGCCCATGAGGTTCATCAGGGACCGCGAGATCGACAAACCGAGCCCGGCCCCGCCGATCGCGCTCTCGGTCGCCGCGACGGTGCGATAGAATTGCTCTCCGATCCTGTCGAGCTCCGCCTCGGAGATGCCGGGCCCTTGATCGATGATGGAGATCTCCAGCGCGTTCGAACCGATCGGGTGATTGCGCAGGATCTGGATCACCCCTTCCGGCGGGCTGAACTTGACGGCGTTGGACAAGATGTTGACCAGAACCTGTCGCAAGGCTCGGACGTCGCCGATGATCCAATCGTCCGGACGCACGCCGCTGATCTCGATCCGCAGCGCTCGCGCCGCCGCCTGCGGGCGGATCAGGCGCAACGCGTCCTGCAGCGCGCCGCTGAGTTCGATTGGCTTCGGCTCCAACTTGCGATGGCCGAGATCGATCGTGGAGAAGTCGATGATGTCGTTGATCAGCGCCAGCAGATGCGCGCCGCTGGCGTGGATGTCCGCCGCATAGTCGCGATAGCGAGGGTTGCCGATCGGTCCGAACAATTCGTTCGTCAGGATCTCCGAGAAGCCGATCACGGCGTTCAGCGGGGTTCGCAGTTCGTGGTTCATGTTGGCGATGAAGATGCCGCGCGCGTCCGCCGCCGCCTGCGCCTGTCGCCGCGAGGCGCTCAGCTCTTGCGTCGCCCGCTCCATCTCGCGTTTGGCCTTCACGCGGGTGTGGACGAAGGCGAAGGCGATTGCCGCGGCGACGATCTCGAGCACGCAGATCATCCCGCTCAACGCCAGGATCCAGGCAGCGTCACGCCGCCATTCGGCGAGCGCCACATCAGGATCAAGCGAGACGCGGAGCGTAAAGGGCGCGTTTGAGAGACTCTTCTCGGCGCTCAATTCGTCGTACCCCGGCCGAATCGTCGTCGGCGCGCCGATCGCATTTGGATCGAACGGGATCCGAACCAGGGTTCGATCGCGCTCCTCGAGGGAGAGCGTGATTCCTAACCGCGTTGCGACGGGCGCGATCTGGGTCGCGAGCGCCGGTATTGAGAGGGACGCGATCGCGTGAACCGCGCCGACGCCCGACAGAGAAAGCCGGCGCGCCATCTGGATCGACCAAGCGGAGAGATCGGAGTTGAAGATCGGCGCGGTGAGTTGGAAATCGGCGGGGCGCTGGCTGCGCAACTGCGCAAGACGGTCCGGCGAGAGCAGGCGCGCGCCCTCGGGCGCGGCGATGACCGGCGTTCCGTCGGGGTCTCGAAAGATCATGACGTCGAGCAGCGCCTGGTTCTGATCGATCTGCGCCTGGAGCAACCGAACCCCCAGCTGAATCGCCGGTTCGGACCAAACCTGGTCTGACAGCAGGACGGGAAGCGCCTTCAGCATCGCGTCGGTCTGGCTGATCGTTCGATCCAGCGCGGCGGCGCTGTACGCCAAGGTGTCCCGCACCACATCGGCCCCTTCCGACAGACTCTGCGCGCGCCATCGGTTCAGCAGGATTGCGCCGGTCGCAATCTGAACGGACAGCAGCAAGATAAACAGGGTTGAAAAACCAATGAACAGGCGCCGCGGTCTCGCCAAATCGGCGGAGGGTGAGGACGGGACGGTGGCCTGCATTTCCTTCAAGGACTCCGCTGCGGTCGATCGAGGGTGTTTTCCTACTATACAAAAAGGATTGGGCACTCCCTACGTTCTACACTAAACATCATAATCAATTGGGCTGTGTAAATAGAATTTTCGCGGGGAGCTTGTTGTTCTCGCCACCGGGCGCGACCATGATCGGGTTGGTGAGGCTGGGCTCTTGAAGGATGCGCCGCGTGACTCTTCTCGATGACCTTGGCGCGACGGCGCTGGCGAGCCGGTATGAGATGTTGCGAACGCAGGCGCGTTCGGTGAGGGAGCCGCCATCCGACGCGCAGGAGGACGCCCCGCTCGACGCCGCGCTGACGATCCGCAGGGAAACGACGCCTGGCGGATGGTATGCCTCGTTTCGCTTGGCGCGCGGTCTGCGCTTGAGGATCGCCGCGCCGACCGGCGGCGCCACCGTCGCCGCCCTGCTGTGGAACGCGGAGGATGCCAGCGAGCGGCTCAATCCCGGCGACAGCATGAAGATCCAGTGGCGCGCCAAGCTGGGGTTCGGCGATCTCCTCTACTCTGATATGGGACGCCCTCTGGCGACGATCGTGCAGGACAGCGGGGCCGGGCATGACGCCTTGGTTGGCGCGGCGGGGCCGTCCTTGGCCGCCGCCGCCCATGGCCTGGCGGATCCTCGCAACAGCCGGGACAATTTTCGCGCCGGCGCGGCCAAGCTTGGGCTGGACCGGCGAGATATCGGCGGATGCGTCACCTTTTTCGCGCCGGTCGCGGTCGCGGCTGACGGCGCGTTCGTCTGGCGCGGCGCAACCCCGCCGCAGCCGGCGAGCGTGACGCTGCGCGCCGAAATGGATCTGCTTCTGGTGCTGTCGAACTGTCCGCATCCCCTGGCCCCCGACTCCGCCGCGACGCCCGAGCCGATCGAGCTGACGACCTGGCGCGGGCCCCCCACGTCGCCGGACGATCCTTTCCGAAACCGCTGCGAGGAGGCGCGGCGCGCCTTCGAAAATCTTGAGTCCTGGCTGCGCGAAAGGCCGGGTCGATGACGCCCGCGCGCATCAGCCATGATGAGATCCTCCCGCCGCGCGCGCCTTGGTCGCGCGTCTTGCGCCGGGGGCAGACGCTGCGGCTGATCGATCTGGAGGGCTCGCAGGCCGTGGACGCGCTGTTCTATCGCGCGGAGGATCCGAGCGAGCGCTATAGCGCGCAGGACACGCTGCGCGCCCAGAACAACGCCTATCTCGGTCTCGGCTCCAAGCTGATCTCCAACGAGGGCGCCGTGATGCTGACGATCACGGCCGACAGCTGCGGCCGGCATGACAGCTCGGCCGGCTGTTGCAGCTGCGAGAGCAACAGCGTGCGCTTCGGGCATGAGACCAGACATATGCGCTCCTGCCGCGAGAATTTCCTGATCGCCTTGAGCCGGCGCGGGCTGGGCAAGCGCGACGTCGTCAGCAACGTCAATTTCTTCATGAACGTGCCGATCGAGCCTGACGGCGCTCTGGCGATCGTCGACGGCGTGTCGAAGCCCGGCGATTATGTCGACCTGCGGGCGGAGATGGACGTGCTCTGCGTCTTCTCCAACTGCCCGCAGGTCAACAACCCCTGCAACGGCTTCAACCCCACGCCGGTGCGCGTTCTGATCTGGGACGACTAACCGGCCTCAGAACTTGCCGAATTTCAGGTAGGCGGCCTGTGGATCCTCACCGGCGAGGATGGCGGTGCGGATCTGGTTTTCGGTGCCGATCGCGATCTCCGACTGGGCGATCACCTCTTCGACGATGGCCTTGGGCACGCGGATCAGGCCGTCGCGGTCGCCGACCATATAGTCCCCAGGATGGATCAGCACGTCGCCGATGCGGATCTCCACTTGGATCGCGCGCGGTAGCCAATATCCCACAATGTCTCGCGGGGTGTTGTAGCGCCGCCAGGTCTGAAATCCGATGTCGAGCAGGAAATTCACGTCGCGCGCGCCGCCGTCGAGCACGCAGCCCAGCACGCCTTTGTTCTTCAAGGTTTCAGCCGACAGCTCGCCCATATGCGCGACCGTGCTGTCGTTCGGTTGGCAGACCCAAACATGACCGCTGGGGATCTTGGAGAGCAGGCCGGTCCATTCCAGCAGCGTCTGGTGCGCGTCGGCGCGCGGATCGGTTTTGCCGTCGATCGTGAAGGCGGGGCCGGCCATCGCCTGCTCCGGCAGGATCGGGGTCAGTTCATGGGGCAGGGTGAAGTCGCGCAGTCCCATCGCGCGCATCACGTCATGCACCACTCCAGTGTAACAGCGGCGCAGACGGTCCGAGAGCGTTTCGGTCATGTTTCCTCCAGTTGTTGAGTGATGGTTCAGCGCCAAGCGGCGGGGCTCGCTCCCAGCGGGCCCGACGTCGACTCCCAGCGCAGCGGCGCGCCTTGGATCTCCACTGGCGGCTTCAGCCAGCGCAGCGGGCCCCACGTCGTCGCGTCCGTCGCGTCGGCCAAATCAGCCGACGTTTCCGGCGCGAGGGGAGGGGCGTCAGGATCGCTTGGGTTCTGAAGCAAAAGGGTTGCGACGCGCGCGAGCGAGGAGCGCGAGCGCCATCCGCCGCCCGCCGTGGCGCGATGGCTCAGCCCCCGCAAGGCGGAGGCGGCCAGCAGATAACCCTGCGCGTGATCCAGCGCCTGCACCGGCAGGGGCGTCGGCGCTTCCCGTCCCAGACGGCGCATGCCCGCTTCCGCGATCCCGCTGCTCATCTGCACCAGGCTGTCGAAGCCACGCCGACCGGCCCATGGGCCGGTCCAGCCATAGGCGTCCAGCGAGACGTCGATCAGGTCCGGATTCAAGCGCCGGCGCTCCGCCGCTCCCAAACCCAGCCCGTCCAGCGCGCCGGGTCGATAGCCGTGAACCAGAACGTCCGCGTCGCGCAGCAGGGAGACCAGATGGGCGCGCTGATCCGCCTCGCGCAGATCAAGCCGCGCGCAGGTCTTGCCGCGGGTCACTTCATGCGCGATGGCGGCCTCGTCCCACCAGGGCGGGTCGACGCGCAGCACCTCCGCGCCCAGCCCGGCGAGGAAGCGCGTGGCGATCGGGCCGGCCAGCACGCGGGTCAGATCCAGAACGCGGACGCCTTCGAGCGGACGCTCGGCGGTTCCCGGCAGGGGGCGTCGATCGCCCGCCAGTTTCTCCAGATGCAGGAGAGGCTCGCCCGCTACGGCGGCGCCCTGCGGATGGGCCGCCCAATCCTCCGCCGATCGCATGGCCGCGGCGCAGCCGCCGGCGGCGACGATCTTCGCCTCCAGCTCATGCACGCGCCACGCCGCGACGGCCTTCGTCACGGCCGTTCGCTCCTCCGCGCAATCGAGGGCGCGCGCCGCGATGGCGGAGTGATGCGGCGCGTTCGTGTGCAGGCGGATCCAGCCGTCAGCCCCGCGATAGTCCCCGGCGATCGCGCCCCACAGCGGCGGCGCGGCCCAACCTTGCGGGCGAGAGGCCATCGCGAACCACATTGAGGAGAGGCGGCGATCGACGACGACGCTTCGACCGCTTCTCGCGGCCGTTTCCGTCAAGGCGGCCGCCGCCAGCCCAGCCGTCGCGACCGACGCCGCCGCGAGGCTGCTGACCGCGAAGATTGACCGCAAGGAACCCCGCCCGACGAAATCGACCTGACGTAACGCCGACTCCGGTCCGCCCAGATCACGCCAAAGACCTGCGAGCAGGTCGCGCGCTTCGGATTCCTCTGCGGTCATCTCGCTTTCCTCTTGATATCGTTTGACGTCCGGCCGGCGTTTCGGCCGACATGCGACTGGAATTTTTGTGGAACTACCGCGTTTTCGCGCTCAAAACGGCGTCTGCGGCGCCATCACGATTGACCGCAAACCGCGATGATGGTTGATGGACACTATGATGGCGGGTCTCACTCGGTACGGATTTTAGGGAATGATGGACGACTTTTACCGAGTTTGGGAGCTCATCCGGGCAGGCGAAGTTTTTCTGCTGATCAGCGAATACCGGGACGCCTTCTACGTCATCACGTTCATCTGGACCTTCCTGGAAGGCGAGACGTTCGTGATTTTTGCGGGCGTGGCCGCGCATCAAGGCGTCCTGAACATATACCTGTTGATTGCTCTTGCCTGGATCGGCAGCTTCTGCGGCGATCAGACTTATTTCTTCATCGGCAGGCGGTACGGCAAACAGGTGCTGAAACGCTTTCCAAGCATGGAGCCGAGCGTCAACAAGGCCCTGGTCTGGCTCGGCAAATCCAGCACCTGGTTCATCCTCACCTTCCGCTTCATCTACGGCGTGCGCAACGGGGCCTCCTTCGCGATGGGGATGAGTCCGCTCCCCTGGTCGCGGTTCGTGTGGCTGAATTTCATCGCGGCGGGGATCTGGGCGACCAGTTTCGCCATGGCCGGATATGTGCTGGGGCAGTTGCTGGGCGACATGCTCGGGGTCTACGCCAAGTACTTCTTGCTGAGCATGCTGGGCATGTTCGTCATGATCGTGATCGTGGCGCGACTGCGTTCCTGGTGGATGAAGCGCAACGAAGTTCCGCAGTCATAACGACCTAGGCTGACTTGATCACGTCTTCCTGGCGGCCAGTCACCAAGTGTATTCTGTCGGCTTGATAGCGCTCTAGACGAGGCGGAGCGGCGTCCGCGCCGCTCGGGACCGCGAGGCTCGCAATGAAACTTCTGCACAAGCTGCTGGCGCCGGTGCTGCTGCTGACCGCCACCCTGCTTGCTCTGCTCGCGCTCTCGCTCTGGTTCGCCGATCAGGCGCGGCGCGGCTATGAGCAGATCGCGGTCGCCGACGCTCAGATCAATCAAGTCAGCGAGATCAGGAGCCTAAGTCGAGCGCTGCAGCGCGACACGCTGAACCTGATCTTCGATCCGGATCCGGCGGAGAGGAACAACATCGCGGGCAGCGTTCAGCGGCGCACCCAGGAGATCGCGCGGCGGTTGGAGGGGCTGGTCGGCGGCTCAAAGGAAGAAGAGCGCGCCAAGATGCGGGAGATCCAGAGCCTGCAG
>JBMLRS010000487.1:0-3633 GCA_049240905.1 Elsteraceae bacterium | reverse complement strand
GTCTTGCCCGCGCCGTTCGGGCCGATCAGCCCGCCGATGCGGCCCTGGTTCAGCGACAGGGTGACGTTGTCGACCGCGGTCAGCCCGCCAAAACGGCGCGTCACGGCTTCGGTGCTCAGCAGCGCGGTCATTTCCGGCCTCCGATCCAGCCCATCAGCCCCTGCGGCATCAACCGCACGATCAAGATAAGGATAAGGCCGTAAAGCGCGAGGTTCAGGCCCGGCGCGCCGCCAGTCACCACCTTCGCCGCCTCGCCTACGCCATGCAATGCGAAGGCGCCGACCAAGGGCCCGAAGATCGTGCCGACGCCGCCGACGATCGCCGTCAGCAGGATCTCGACCGACATGCCAGCGCCATAGGCGATTGAGGGGTCGAGATAGAGATAGTATTGGGCGTAGAAGCTGCCGCCGAGCGCCGCCATCGCTCCGGACAGGGCGATTGCCTGCAGCTTCACTTTGAACACCGGGACGCCCAACGCGCTGGCGCTGCTCTCGTTTTCGCGCAGCGCGATCAGGCGGGCGCCGAAGCGCGTTCGTTCGATCCAGGCGGCGATCGCCAGCGACATCGCGACTAGGCCGAGCGCGATAAAATAGAAGCTGTTCTTGCTGGCGAACTGGAAGTTCTCCGGCCGAATGTCGAGCGGAATCAGCAGTCCCGCGCCGCCCCCGGTGAACGGGACCGCGCTCGCCAGAATGCGGAACACCTCGGCGAAGGCGAGGGTGACCAGAGCGAAGTAAGATCCCTTCAGGCCATAGCGGAAGCTGAGCGCGCCGACCAATGCGCCGACCGCCGCTCCGGCCGCCAACGCGAACGGCAAGGTGAGGTAGGGGTTGAGGCCAACCTTGGTCTGCAGCACGGCCGTGGCGTAGGCGCCGGTGCCGAAGAACAGCGCGTGACCGAAGGAGAACTGCCCGCCATAGCCGCCAAGAATGTTCCAGGACTGGCCGAGATAGGCCAGGAGCAGCGTGCCGATCGCGAAATTCAGCAGATAGTCGGAATCGGTCAGAAAGGGCAGAGCAAGCAGCGCGACGCCCGCGACCGCGGCTAGGATCTTTTTCATGCTCGGGCGCCGAAGAGACCGGTCGGGCGGAACAGAAGGACGGCGATGAAGATCACGAACACCCCGAGCTGGCCGAGGCTTTCCCCAAGATAGAGGCTGCCCAGGGATTCCGTCACTCCGATGATCAAGCCGCCGATGAGCGCGCCGGGAAAGCTGCCCATTCCGCCCAAAACCACCACGGTGAAGGCGATCAGCACGAAGACATGGCCGACCGACGGCGAAACATAGAACATCGGCAGCATCAGGCAGGCGGCCGCGCCGAGCACGGCGGTGCCGATGCCGAAGGACATGGCGAACATATGGTCGACGTCGATCCCGACCAGCTTCGCGCCCTGCCGTTCCTTGGCGACCGCGCGGATCGCCTTGCCAAGATCGGTGAAGCCGATCAGCAGCCACAGGCCGATCGCCACCAGCACCGCCCCGCCGAAGGCGATCACGCTGGTTAAGGGCACAAAGGTGAATCCCAGATCGACCGTCTCGAACGAGAGCGGGAAGTCCAGAGAGCGAGTGTCAGCCTTCCAGAAGAACAGCGCCAGATTCTCGATGATGATCGAAACGCCGAGAGTCACGAGCAGCACGTTCTCGTCCCGGCCGTGGCTGGCCTTGGCGATGACGCTGCGCTGCAGTCCGTAGCCGAGCGCGAAGAAGACGATCGTGAGGATCGGCAGCGCCAGGTACGGGTTGATTCCGGTCGCCGCGACCAGGAAGAACACGCCGTAAAGCGCCAGCATCAACAGGCTGCCATGCGCGAAGTTGATGATGTGCAGCACGCCGTATATCAGCGTCAGGCCCAGCGCGATCAGGGCGTAGACGCCGCCGAGCAGCAGCCCGTTGAGCGCTGAGGTCGCGAACAGAAGGGGATCGAACACGACCTCAACACACTCCGTTTTTTTAAGAGAAGCTTACGCCCTGGGGCGCGGGAAGACGACCGGGGCGGTCGCGTACTCCGGCGGATAGACCACTTTGATGTCCTCCGCCAGGATCTGCGTGTTCATCGCGCGCGCTCCTGTGTTCTGGCCGTTCACGAAACGCGTCGGGCCATAGGGCATGATGTGCCCGTCCCAGGTGGAGCTGGCCAGCGCCTGATTGATCGCGGCGCGGTCGGCGGATCTCGCCCGCTCCAGCGCGTCCGCCAGCAGGCCGACGCAGGAGTAGTTCAGGAACAGCTCATAGGTGAAGGCGAGGTTGCGCGCTTCTGCCCTCTTGCGCAGCTCCTGGGCGCCTGCCTTGCGGGCGTCATACCAGTGATTGCAGTCCATGATATACTGCGCGGCCTCGGTGTTTTCCTTGAGGAACTGGAAGTTCGAGGCGGCGCCGCCGAGCACGGAGTAGATCGCCTTCGGCGTCACGCGCTGTTGGCGCAGCGCGCGGGCGAACAGCACATATTCGTTGAAGTAGTTGGACGGAATCACGATGTCCGGATTCCGCGACCGGATGCGCAGCACGATGTTGCTGAAGTCGCGATGCGGCGTCGGATGGCTGATCGTCTCCAGGATCTGGAAGCCGCGCTTCGGCAGCTCCTCGTTCAGCAGTTTGGCCATGCCGGACCCAAACGCCGATTCCTCATGGACGATCATCACGGTCTTGCAGGGCTTGCCGGCGGCGTCGTTGATCTTCTCGAGGTTCGAGATCGCGTCCGAGGTGATCTGGCCGAAGCCGGGGGCGAAGCGGAAGACATTAGCGAGATTGCGCTGCACGATCTGATCGACCACGCCGACATCGACGATATGCGGAATATTGTGGCGCGCCGCGCTTTGAGTGGTGGCGAGCGCGATCCCGGAGGCGAAGGGGCCGATAATGGCGGACACGCCGGCCTCGTTCAGCTTCTCGACTTCGGCGGCGCCGACCTGCGGCTGGCTTTGCGCGTCGGCCAGCACCGCTTCGATCCGGGCGCCGCCCATCGAGCGAATCCCGCCCTTCGCGTTGAGCTCCTCGATCGCGAGCATCGCGCCGGCCCGAGCCTGATTGCCGGAGAAGGCGAGCGCCCCGGTGACGGGATGCAGAACGCCGACCTTGATCGGCGCGCCCTGGGCGCGCAGCACGGAAGGCATCGCCAGGGTCGCGGCGCCGGCCCCGGCCGCAGCCACGAATTTCCGACGTGACAGGGTCGTACGGATGATCTTTGTCATGTGCTTTAGCCTCCGGCGATGGTTGTTGTTGTTCGCTTCGCTCGTCATTACCGATATGCAGACGCCACGCCAAGGGGCGCACCCGCCGCAGGCGACGAATGGGATGGATATATGAGCGGCTTCGGTCTTCGCCAACGACTAATTGGCGGCAATCCTCTGTTGGCCCCTGGCGTTTACGACGCACTGGGGGCGCTGATTGCGGCGCAGGCTGGCTTTGAGGCGCTGTATCTGTCCGGCGCCAGCATCGCCTACAGCCGGGCGGGCGCGCCGGACATCGGGCTGATGTCGATGACGGAGGTGGCCGACGCCCTGGCCGCGATCACCGAACGCGTGCCGCTGCCGGTCATCGTCGACGCGGACACGGGCTTCGGCAACGCGTTGAACGCCCGGCGCACGGTCCGCCTGTTCGAACGCGCCGGCGCGGCCGCGATCCAATTGGAGGAT
>JBMLRS010000486.1:0-3360 GCA_049240905.1 Elsteraceae bacterium | reverse complement strand
GCTGGGGCGCCCGCGGGTGGACGTGACCTTTCGCGTGTCGGGCTTCTTCCGCGACGCTTTTCCGGGGTTGATCGCGCTGGTCGATCGCGCGGCGCAGGCGATCGCGGCGCTGGATGAGCCGGCCTCGATCAATCCGGCGGCGGCCAATCCCGGCCCACGCGTGTTCGGCCCCATGCCCGGCGCCTATGGCGCGGGCTTGCAGGCGCTGATCGACAGTGGCGGCTGGTCTGACCTCGGCGATCTGGCGGAAGGCTATCTGGCCTGGAGCAGCTTCGCCTATCAGGGCGACGGCGACGGCGGGGCGGCGGAAGGAAAGCCCGCGCGCGCGGCCTTTGAAGCGGCGCTGAGCCGCGCCGACGGGGTGGTTCACAACCAGGACAACCGCGAGCATGACCTGCTGGACAGCGACGATTACTACCAGTTCGAAGGCGGGCTGGCGGCGGCGATCACCCATCTGACCGGATCCAAGCCGGTGATCTGGCACAATGACCATTCCCTGCCGGAGCATCCGCGCATCCAGCGGCTGGAGACGGAGATCGCCCGCGTGGTGCGCGGCCGCGCCGCCAATCCGCGCTGGATCGAAGGCTGCCTGCGCCACGGCTACAAGGGCGCGGCGGAGATGGCGGCGACGGTGGATTACCTGTTCGCCTTCGCGGCCACCACCGGCGCCGTGACCGACCATCATTTCGACATGCTCGCGGACGCTTACTTGGGCGATCCGAAGGTCGCCGCCTTCCTGGAGCAGGCGAACCCTGCCGCGCGGCGCGAGATGACCGCGCGGTTCCAGGAAGCGGTTGACCGCAAGCTGTGGCGGCCGCGCTCCAACCGCATCGCCGCCTTGCTGCATGACCTGACCGAGGACGCCGCGTGACCGAGACGATCGAAACCGAAGAAGAGCTGAACCAGCGCCACGCCGAGAAGATGGCCAAGCGCAAGGCTGCGCGCGACAAGATGCTGGCCGGCAAGACGATCGAGAAGGGCCTGCTGATCGTCCATACCGGCCTGGGCAAGGGCAAATCCACCGCCGCCTTCGGGCTGGTGATGCGCGCGCTGGGCCATGGCATGCGCGTGGGCATCGTGCAGTTCACCAAGGGGAAATGGACCAGCGGGGAGCGCTTCGTGCTGGATCGATTCCCCGATCAGGTGACCTTGCGCGTGATGGGCGAAGGCTTCACCTGGGAGACCCAGGACCGCCAGCGCGACATCGCGGCGGCGAAGGCCGCCTGGGCCATGGCGCAGGCGCTGATGGCCGATCCCGGCTACGACCTGATCCTACTCGACGAAATCAATATCTCGCTGCGCTATGATTACCTGAATATAGCGGAGGTGGTCGCCGCGCTGAGCGCGCGCCGGCCCATGCTCCACGTCATCGCGACCGGCCGCCACGCCAAGCCCGAGCTGATCGAGGCGGCCGACCTCGTCACCGAAATGCAGGCCGTGAAGCATCCCTTCCGCGCCGGCGTCAAAGCCCAGAAAGGAATCGAGTTCTGATGACCGATCCTAAACCGATGAGTCTCAATCGCCGCCGTCTCTTGCTGGGCGCTGGCCTGGCGGCGCTCCCCACCCTCGCCCCGACCCTCGCCTTCGCCGACGACCGTCAAGCGCTGGTCGATCGCGCCAAGCTGACGGTCGACTCGATGCGCGACCATCCCAATTTCAAGCAGCCGATCAATGACTTCCTCAACCGCGCGACCGGCGTCTTCGTGATGCCCAACCGCCTGAAGGCGGGCTTTGTGGTGGGCGCGGAAGGCGGGGCCGGCTTGCTGCTGGGCCGCGAACCAGACGGCACCTGGAGCGCCCCGGCGTTCTATAGCTATGGCTCAGGCTCGGTCGGGCTGCAGATCGGGATTTCCTGGTCGGAAGTGCTGATCATCATCCTGACCACAGGCGGCATGGAGCGCTTCCTGCGCGACAACGTGAAGCTGGGCGTGGACGCCTCGATCGCGGTCGGGCCGGTCGGCGCGGGCCTGTCCGGCGCCTCCACCTTGAACCTGAACGCCGACATGGTCGCCTACGCCCGCTCCGAAGGCTTGTTCGCGGGCGGCGCGCTGGAAGGCACGGTGATCAGCCCGCGCCAGGACGACAACGACGCCTATTACGGCCCCGGCGCGACGCCGCGCGCGATCGTGCTGGAGCGCCGCTTTGACGCTGGCGCCACCACGCCGCTGCGTCAGGCTCTGGGCGGCATCCGCTGACATGAGTCGGATTCCGGCCTTGATGATCCAGGGGACGGGGTCCGACGTCGGCAAATCGCTGCTGGTCGCGGGGTTGGCGCGCGCCTTTTCCAAGCGCGGGCTTAAGGTGCGGCCGTTCAAGCCGCAGAACATGTCCAACAACGCCGCCGTCACCGCCGACGGCGGCGAGATCGGCCGCGCCCAGGCGCTTCAGGCGCGCGCCTGCGGGGTCGCGCCCAGCGTGCATATGAACCCGATCCTGCTGAAGCCGGAGGCGGAGCGCCGCGCCCAGGTCGTCGTGCAGGGCCGCATGCTGGCGAGCGTGGCGGCGATGGATTACGCCGCGCTGAAGCCGAAGCTGATGGCCCCGACCCTGGACAGCTTCGATCGCCTCAGCAGCGAAGCCGACCTGATCATCGTGGAAGGCGCCGGCAGCCCGGCGGAGGTCAATCTGCGTGCGGGCGACATCGCCAATATGGGCTTCGCGGAAGCGGCGGACATTCCCGTGCTTCTGGTCGGCGACATTGATCGCGGCGGGGTGATCGCCGCGCTGGTCGGCACCCACGCGCTGCTGCAGCCGGAGGAGCAGACCCGGATCAAGGGTTATCTGATCAACAAGTTCCGTGGCGACCCCGCCCTGTTCGCCAACGCCCTGCCGATCATCGAGCAGCATACCGGCTGGCCCTGCCTGGGGATCCTGCCCTGGTTCGCCGGGGCGCGGCATCTGCCGGCGGAGGATTCAGCCTCCCTCGACCAGCGCGGCGCCCCGGCGGACGGCAAGCTGCATGTGGCGGTTCCGCGCCTGCCACGCATCGCCAATTTCGACGATCTGGATCCGCTGGCCGCCGAGCCGGACCTGAAACTGTCGATCATCGAAGCGGGCGATCCGCTGCCAGCCGACGCGGACCTGATCATCCTGCCCGGATCCAAGGCCACGCGCGCCGATCTGGCGGCGCTGATCAAGGCCGGTTGGGACATCGACATCCGCGCCCATCTACGCCAAGGCAAGCCGGTGCTGGGCCTCTGCGGCGGCTATCAGATGCTGGGTAATTCCCTCTCCGATCCGGATGGGGTGGAGGGCGCGCCGGGGGTGAGCCAGGGTTTGGGGCTGCTGGCGGTGGAGACCGTCATGACCGGGGACAAGCGGCTGGAGGCGGTTTCCGCCCTGACGCCGGACGGGCTGCCG
>JBMLRS010000485.1:0-1508 GCA_049240905.1 Elsteraceae bacterium | reverse complement strand
GGTTGAATCATCGGCCCAGACGACGACCTTGCCGCCATCGCCCTTCTCCACCGCGTCGGCCTTGATCGTCGCCGTTGGCGCGACATAGGCGAAGGCGGCGTTCTGTCCGCCCATCCCCTGCCAATCGCCGCCAATCAACACCTCGCCGCCGCCCTTGGCGCCGGACGCGTCGATCGAGGCGTCGTCCATCAAGCCGACCGCCTCACCCAAAATCGATACGGCGCCGCCTTTGTCCTGCGGATTGCTCGCGTCGATCCGGCCGCTCAAGCGAACAGCCCCGCCATCGCCAAGCGTGACCGTGCCGCCATCGACACGCACCCGGTTGGCGACGACATGGCCTTTCAGGTTGATCGCGTTGTCGATCACGCCCTTGGCCGCGCGGGCGGTGAGCTGCACTTGACCATCGACCGCGACCATCTGGCCTTCAGCGTTGATCAGCGCGTCCGCGTCAATCGGCGCTTGGTCCAACGCTTCCGTGACCTGGAATTGGATCAGGCGGTCGCCATGGAAATCCAGCAACATGGCTCTGCCGGAGCCAAGCGCGATGGATCCTGCGCGCGCGCTGATCACGCCCTTGTTCCTGATCGACGCTGCGGCGAGCGCGGCGTAGCCGCCCTCAGCGATGGAGATCGCGCCGTCGTTGCGAATCAGGCCGGCGCGCGGGATGCGATCGATCGAGAGTCTCCCGGAGCGGAGGAACTCCTGAACGTCGACGCGCCCGGTCGTCGCCGCCAACCCGGCGACATTGACCCTGCCCCCCGGCCCGATCAGAACGCCATTGGGATTGGCCAGCCAGACTTGGCCGGTCGCCGACAGCTGCCCGTCGATACGGCTCAGCTCAGATCCGGTGACGCGGTTCAGGGTGACTGACGAACGACCGGGTTGATCGAACCGCACCGTCTCCTGCGGGCCAATCGAGAAGCTGCGCCAATCCACGACGCCGCGGTTGGTCGATTGCGTGACGATCGTGTTGGCGCCTTGTCGGGTGACCGATACGGCGCCGGAGACGATGACCGGATCCTGCGGCGCCTGCCCCCAGGCGCCGACCCCGATCGCAATGGCCGCAGTGGAGGCGAGAAGACGAACAAAGAACCGTTGAGGCATCCAATGCGAACTCTGCGGAACCGCGCCGCCGGGTCGGGAGGCGCTTCACAGATCCATGATGCCGGATATAAACAATTTTTTTCAGTGAAATATGAAACTAAAACAAAACAGCTTTGGTTTAGGCCATGCGCGCCTTCACGTGACGGGTCGGAACCGCGGTCAGCGGATCCTCCGGCCAGGGATGTTTCGGATAACGTCCGCGCAGATCCTTGCGCACATCCTGATAGGAGCTGGTCCAGAACCCGCCGATGTCGCGGGTCACCTGGATCGGCCTGCCAGCCGGCGAAAGCAGATGAAGCAGCACGGGAACCTTGCCGCGCCCGACGCTCGGCTGAACCCGCGCGCCGAACATCTCCTGCAGCTTCACCGCCGCGACCGGGATCTCGCCAGCGTAATCTATCGCG
>JBMLRS010000484.1:0-5279 GCA_049240905.1 Elsteraceae bacterium | reverse complement strand
GGATCGCCGCCTCCAGCCTGTGGGCGGCGGCCACCACGGCGGCCTCCAATGGCTCGGTGATCGCCATGCATGGCAGCGCCAACCCGCTGACCGGGCTGGCCCTGCTGTTCAACATGCTGATCGGCGAGGTGGCGTTCGGCGGCGTCGGCTCCGGCCTCTACGGCATGCTGATGAACGTGATGCTGGCGGTGTTCATCGCCGGCCTGATGGTGGGCCGGACGCCGGAATATCTGGGCAAGAAGATCGAGCAGCGCGAGATGAAGCTGGTGGTGATCTACACGCTGATCATGCCGACCTTGGTGCTGCTGGGCGTCGGCGCGGCGTTGATGGTTCCCGGCGCCCGCGCGGCGCTGGCCAACGCCGGGCCGCATGGCCTGAGCGAGATGCTGTACGCCTACGCCAGCGCGGCGGGGAACAACGGCTCCGCCTTCGCGGGACTGTCCGCCAACTCGCCCTGGTTCAACACAACCTTGGGGATCGCGATGCTGGGCGGGCGCTATCTGATGATGGTCCCGGTGCTGGCGATCGCCGGCTGCATGGCCGCGCGGCGCAGCCTGCCGCCGGGTCTGGGCACTTTCCCGACCAACGGGCCGCTGTTCGCGCTGCTTCTGGTGTTCGTCGTACTGGTGGTGGGCGCGCTGACCTATCTGCCGGCCTTGGCGCTGGGGCCGATCCTCGAGCATTTCCTCGCCGCGGCCGGACGGGTGTACTGACCATGGCTCCCACCAAGACTTCGGGCGAGCAAGGCTCGATCTTTTCCGCCGCGCTGCTGAAGCCGGCCTTGACCGAGAGCCTGATCCGGCTGAACCCGCGCGGCTTGGCCCGCAATCCTGTGATGTTCGTGGTGTGGGTCGGCGCGCTGCTGACCACGCTGACCTTCCTGCGCGACCTGATCGCGCCAGGACCGGACGCCAGCCCCCTCTGGTTCTCCGCCGCGATCACGCTGTGGCTGTGGGTGACCGTGCTGTTCGCCAATTTCGCGGAAGCCGTGGCCGAGGGGCGCGGCAAGGCCCAGGCGGCGGCGCTGCGTGGGATGAAGCAGGATCTGGTCGCCCGCAAGCTGGGCGCGGACGGCAAGGAGACGGTGGTCAAGGCCAACAGCCTGGCGCGCGGCGATCTGGTGGTGGTGACCGCCGGCGAGTTGATCCCGGCCGACGGCGACGTGATCGAGGGCATCGCCAGCGTGGACGAGAGCGCGATCACCGGCGAATCCGCCCCGGTGATCCGCGAGAGCGGCGGCGACCGATCGGCGGTGACCGGCGGCACCAAGGTGCTGTCCGACCGGATCGTCGTGCAGGTGGCGGTGGATCCCGGCGACAGCTTCCTGGACCGCATGATCGCCCTGGTGGAGGGCGCGGCCCGGCAGAAGACGCCGAACGAGATCGCCCTGCATATCCTGCTGGTCGGCCTCACCCTGATCTTCCTCTTGGCCTGCGTGACGCTGATTCCGATCGCGCTGTACTCTCAGGCTCCGATCCCGCTGACGGTGATCGTGGCGCTGTTGGTCTGCCTGATCCCCACCACGATCGGCGGGTTGGTCTCCGCGATCGGCATCGCCGGCATGGACCGGCTGCTGCGCAAGAACGTCCTGGCCATGTCCGGCCGAGCGGTGGAGGCGGCGGGCGACGTGGACGTGCTGCTGCTGGACAAGACCGGCACCATCACCATCGGCAACCGCATGGCGACCGACTTCATCCCCGTGGAAGGAAATTCCATCGACGCGCTGGTCGAGGCGGCGGAGCTGGCCAGCCTCGCGGACGAGACGCCGGAAGGCCGCTCGATCGTGACCCTGGTGCGCGAGCGCTATCGCAGCCGGGTGCGCGAAGAGGCGATGGCCGGCGCGCGCTTCGTGACCTTCAGCGCGGAGACCCGGATGAGCGGCTGCGACCTGGGCGCCCGCGTGGTGCGCAAGGGCGCGGTGGACGCGGTGCTGGCCCATGTGCGGGCGCGCGGCGGAACCGTGAGCGACGAGGCCTCGCGGATCGCCCAGCGGATCGGCGCCGCCGGCGGCACGCCTCTGGCGGTGTGCGACGGAGCCAAGCTGTTGGGCGTCGTCCACCTCAAGGATGTGGTGAAACCGGGGATCAAAGAGCGCTTCCAGCGCTTCCGCGCCATGGGCATCCACACGGTGATGATCACCGGCGATAACCCGCACACCGCGCGCGCCATCGCCGAAGAGGCCGGGGTGGATGATTTCCTGGCGGAGGCCACCCCGGAATCCAAGATGCAGCGCATCCGCGACGAGCAGGAGCGCGGCCATTTGGTGGCGATGACCGGCGACGGCACCAACGACGCCCCGGCCCTGGCGCAGGCGGACGTGGGCGTGGCGATGAACTCCGGCACGCAGGCCGCCAAGGAGGCCGGCAATATGGTGGATCTGGACAGCGATCCGACCAAGCTTTTGGAGATCGTGGAGATCGGCAAACAGCTGCTGATGACCCGCGGTTCGCTGACCACTTTCTCGATCGCCAACGACATCGCCAAATATTTCGCGATCCTGCCGGCGCTCTTTGTGGTCGCCTATCCTGAAATCGCGCCGCTGAACCTGATGAATCTCGCCTCGCCCTACAGCGCGATCCTGTCGGCGGTGATCTTCAACGCGCTGATCATCGTCTGCCTGATCCCGCTGGCCCTGCGCGGGGTGCGCTACCGGCCGCTGGGGGCGGCGGCGTTGTTCAAGCGCGCGCTGCTGATCTATGGCCTGGGCGGGGCGATCGTCCCCTTCATCGGGATCAAAATCATCGACGTGATCCTCGCTTTCATCGGTCTGGCGTAGGAGGAACTTCCCATGCTCCGCACCCTCTTCATCGCCTGCCGCGCCACGCTGCTGACCGCCGTGATCCTGGGCGTCGGCTACCCGCTGGCCATGACCGGCCTGGGCCAGATGTTCTTCCCCGACAAGACCGACGGCAGCCTGATCCGCGACGCGCGCGGCCGGGTGATCGGCTCCGCCCTGCTGGCCCAGGCCGCGACCAAGCCGCATTACCTGCAGCCGCGCCCCTCGGCGGCGGGGGAGGGTTATGACGCGATGTCCTCCGGCGGCTCCAACCTTGGCCCCAGCTCCGCCGCGCTGCGCGAGCGGGTGAAGGCGGAGATCGCGCGATTGCAGGCGGAGAACCCGAGAGCCCGCGGCCCGATCCCGGCGGAACTCGTCACGGCGTCCGCCAGCGGCCTCGACCCCCATCTCTCCCCGGCCGGCATGCTGTGGCAGCTCCCCCGCATCGCCCAGGCGCGCGGCGTGGCCGAGGAGCGCGTACGCGCGGTGCTGATGGCTAATGTGGAGGACCGCTGGTTTGGCCTGCTGGGCCAGCCGACGGTTAACGTGCTGCAGGCCAATCTGGCGCTGGACCGCCAATTCGGCCCAGCGCGGTAGTTGACTCCCGGTCGGGCGGTCAGTGCGACAGCAGCGTTGGCATCATCAGATGTGAGAGAACGCCCTTGGTCGCGCCGCCGAGCACGAAGTCGCGCATTCGAGAATGACCGAAACCACCCATCGCCAGCAGCTGGGCTCCCTCTTTCAAGGCCGCCTTCTGCAAGGCCTCCGCGATCCTGTCGTCGCCAATGGCGATACGGTGCGGCTTGACCTTGAACCCGCGCCGCTCCAGCGAGGAAGCCAGAGTTTCCGCGACGTCGGGACCGCTCAATGGTTTCTCGTCCTCGATCGTCAGCACGGAGACATGGCCGCCCTCCGGCAGCAGCGCGAGCGCGTCGCCGAGCGCGCGGGCGGCGACGCGGCTGGCGTCCCAGCCAATCGCGATATGGTCGAGCCGCGCGGGAAGCGCATCGGGCGGCACGAGGATCGCCGGGCGACCGGACCCGAACACCATCGCCTCGGCCATGTCGAGCGCCAGAACAGTGCTGGAGCTCCAGGGAAGCACCGAGAGATCATAGTTCCGCGCCTCGGTCGCCGCCGCCTCCTCTGTCCCGCCAAGCGCGACGCGGCGGGTCGCGTAATGCAAGGCGGGGCGGATCTCAGCGGATTCCTCCAGAAATCCATTCAGCCGCTGACATTCCACCTCGCTCTTGTCCTCGGCCGCCTGCACCAACCCCGGAGCATTGAGCAGCAGCCCGCCCAGCGGCGAATAAACCCGCCGGATCTCGACTGAGAACGCCCTGACCTCCAACTGATATCCCTGCGCCGCCGCGAACCTGGCGGCGGCCAGGATCGACCGATCCGCAATGGCCTCCGGATAGGCGGACAGGGGCATGTAAGCGACACGGATCGACATGGCGATTGCTCCAGGCTTTATCGGCGCCGACAACCCGAAGGAGGAAGGCGCCTGTTTGACGTCCTTGATGGACGTCTCACCTATACCGGGCCAAGGGCCGCGCGATCTTGACCTGGATCAAGAGACGGAGAGGTTGGTTCAGCGAGCTGAGGCGAACGGGAGCTTCGGATTATAATCGACTCTGACCCCTTTTCGTTCGGGCCCCTTTCCCTTCGGCGTCAGATCCATGGCGGCGGGCGGCGGGGGTCAGTCGGCGCGCCCGCCGGTTGCTGGCGCGGGGTCAGTGAGCGGGGTCGCTTTTCTTTCCCCACACCAGCGACAGGAGGAACCTCAATACCGCCCAGGTGACCAGGAAGGCGACGCATTCAAGGGCGAAGCTCTTAAACTTGTAGAAGAACTCGGCGATCATGAAGGCGATGAAAAGCGGCGCGAACTCGCGCTTCATGGCGGCCTGAAAGCCCAAGGTCTGGACGAGCGTGTACATCAATATTCCCTTTCTTCTCCTCGCGTTCGCCAAGGAGACTGCGTGATTGGGAAGCCTAACCCGATCCAAGCCGGATCGGGAAGAGGAACAACGCCTCCCTAGCGCGCCGGGCGGAACAGCGGGCGCAGCCCCGCCTTCAGGCGGTTCTGGATCTGGCCGAGGGCGCGCGGCAGGCCCATCACATTGTCGATCCGGCGATCGAGGAAGGCCCAGGTTTCGACGCAGCCTTCGGAGTTATCGTCCAGCCAATGCAGCAGGGTGGTGGCGTAGACGCCGGAGAGCAGGGCGCGCTTGCTGTAGAAATTCCAATCTGTGCTGATGTCGCCGGCGCCGTGCCAGATCGTGTCCACGGTGCGGTAGAGCAAAGTGGCGCCGAGCGCTGTGTTCTGCGGCAGGGCCATCACGGCGAGGCCCCGGCGCACCGCCTCGCGATGGGGAAACAACGGCTCGATCCGGGCGCGGACGCCGAAGGTGACCTTATCGCGCACGCGGATCGCCGGGCGCTCCGCGTGCGCGAAGGCGTCGAGCACGGCCTGGTCGGCCTCGGCGTTCCAGAACTCGATCGC
>JBMLRS010000483.1:0-7852 GCA_049240905.1 Elsteraceae bacterium | reverse complement strand
CGGCGCAGATCTCGCTCTCGGTGACGATCGGGATGCTCGTGGCGGGCGTGCTCTACTCGCTCTATCGCACAAAGCGGGAAGAGGCGGCGGCGGCGGAGAGCCCGCCGCCCGCTACGCAACCCACTCGCTGACCGGGGCGCGGGCGTCCTGCAGGGGTTGTGAGATAACGTCGACAAGCGTCGGGCCGTCATGTTGGACGGCCCGGCGCAATACCTCCCGCAGCGACTTGGGATCTTCCACCTTCCAGCTTTTCACGCCGAACGCCTCCGCCACGCGGGCATGGTCGGTCCGGTCGAAATCAACCGAGAAATAGCGCTCGCCGAACCCGGTCTTCTGGCCGGCCTTGATCCAGCCATAGACCGCGTTCGACACCACGATCATGGTGATCGGCAGCTTCAGGCGCACGATCGTCTCCAACTCCCCGCAGGTGAAGCCGAAGCTGCCGTCGCCCATCACGGCGACGGTTTTCACGTTTGGACGCCCGATCGCCGCGCCAACCGAAGCGGACATGGCGTAGCCCAGCGCGCCATGGGCGCGGTTGGTGATGAAGCTGCGCCCGCTGCGCCGATGCTCATAGAAGGCCGAGAAATAGGGGCAGGGCGTGCCGGGGTCGGCCACCACCACCGCGTCGTCCGGCAGCACCGCGCGCAGGTCGGCGATCAGCCGCTCCGGCCGGATCGGCGCTTCGTCGGAGGCGGACAGCTCTTGAAACCGCGCCCATTTGGCGGCCTTCGCCGCCGCCACCCGCGCGATCCCGTCCGCGCTCGCCGCCTTATGGCTCTTGAGCGCCTTAGCCAGCGCCTCCAGCGCCAGGCGCGCGTCGCCGACCACGGCCACGTCGGTCGGATAGGTCGCGCCGATCACGGCGGGATCGACGTCGATATGGATGATCGGGCAGGCCCCGGGCTTGGGATGGCGCCAGCGCTCGGTCGTCACTGATCCCGCGCGGCAGCCGACGAACACGACCAGATCCGAGGAATCCACCACCTCGCGGGTCTGGATCACCCCGCCATTGCTGCCGACCACGCCGAGGCCCAGCGCGTCGGTCTCCGCGATCGAGCCCTGGCCGCTGACTGTTGTGGCGATCGGCGCGCCCAGCAGCCGGGCCACCTCCGCCAGCGCCTCCTCGCCGCCGGAGATCACCACGCCGCCGCCGCAGATGAAGATCGGCGCCCGGGCGCGGGTCAGCAGACCCGCCGCAGCCTCGATCGCCGCCGGATCCGGACCGACCCGGCGGGCCGGATAGCTCGAGAGCGCGGGATCCACCCACAGCTCGGATTCGTCCACCGGATCCTTCTGCACGTCGAACGGCAGGCCCAGATGCACGGCGCCCGGCCGGCCCGTGGTCATGTGGGTGAAGGCGGCGCGCAAGGTGCGCGGCACGTCGACCGCGCGGTCGATCACCCGGTTCCATTTCGACAGCGGTCGGAACAGCGCCTCCTGATCCAGCTCGGTCAGGGTGTAGCGCCCACGCGAGCTGACCGCGATGTCCGTGGTCACGGCCAGGATCGGGATCGAGCTTTCCGAGGCCTCCACCACGCCGGGCAGGATATAGGTCGCGCCGCCGCCGCTCGGCCCCTCGCACACGCCCACCTTGCCGGTCACCCGGGCGTAGGCGTCCGCCATATAGGCGGCGGAGCGTTCGTCGCGCGTCAGGATATGCCGGATCCCATGGTCCAGGCGGAACAGCGCGTCATAGAGCGGCAGGCTGGTGTCGCCGCACAGGCCGAAGACATGGCGCACGCCAAAGCGCTGCAGCATGCGGACGAAGGCTTCCGCGCCGGAGAGCTGATTCATGTGAACTCCTTACAAAAAATCCCGCAGCATCGCGACCAGCGGCAGGTCGGCGGGCGGCATCGGCCAATCGCTCAGGCGGTTCGGCGCGACCCAGCGCAGGGCCTGTCCTTCGCGCCCGACCGGGTGGCCCGACCAGACGCGGCATAAGAACAGCGGCATCAGCAGATGAAAAGCCGCGTAGCGATGGCTGGCGAAGGTGAAGGGCGCGAGGCAGCTCGCGGTCACGTCCAGCCCCAACTCCTCCTTCAGCTCTCGGATCAGCGTGTCCTCCGGCGTCTCCCCGGCTTCGGACTTGCCGCCTGGGAACTCCCAAAGACCGGGCATCGGCTTGCCTTTGGGGCGCTGCGCGATCAGCACGCGCCCGTCCCCGTCGATCAGGGCGGCGGAGGCGACCAGCACCGTCTTCACCCGTTCGGCGTGCCGGTTGCGGAAGGAGGCGGCCTCCACTCGATAGCGCCGGGCGCGATCGTCGCCATCGACCGAGCCAATGTCCAGGAAACCCATGCGCGTCAGGATGCGCGCGGCGATCGCGTCGAAGGCGTCCATGCGCACGGCGGCCGCCACGCAGGCGGGGTCGGCGAACAAGGCTTCCAGCTTCGCTTCAAGCGCGGCCGCGGCGAGGCCTTGGGCGACCCCGAGATTCGCGACGCCGACGGCGGCGGGATTGCTCAGAACGATCCACCCTGAAGGCGATCGCGCGCGCGGCGGTTGACGTCGCAGGTCCAGACCGTGCCCACGCCGTTGCCGACGCCCACGTCGATGTTGATCTCCAGCGTCTGGCTGCGGACCAGCACGTCCAACGCCTCCAGCTTGCCGCTACCCGACAGTTGGCCCTGCTCGGCGATGATCGCGCCGCCGACCGCGATCGACAGGCGGTCGCGATCCGCCCGCTCGCCCGATCGGCCCACCGCGACCAGCAGGCGCGACCAGTCCAAAAGCGCCTCGGTCGCCCCGGTCTTCACGGCGGGGGAGTTGGCCACCGATAGGCCGATCTTGCGCGCGGCGCGGGGGTTCGCCGCCCCGGACACATTGATCGTGATGAATTTCTTGGCGCCCTCGCCGTCGCACACCACCTGCTTGGCCAGATCGACCGTCAGATCGTCCAGCGCCTCGCGAAACTCGTTCAGGCGCCGGTCGCCGGCGCTGAACACCGGGTCGTTGCCTGCGCTGCCAGTGGCGGTGAACAGCGCGGTGTCGGAGGTCGAGGTCTCGCTGTCCACGGTGATGCAATTGAAGGACTGCTCGACAGAGCGGCCCAGCAACTGGCGCAGCACCGGCGCGGGGATCGCCGCGTCGGTGAAAAGAAAGGCCAGCATGGTCGCCATGTCTGGCGCCACCACGCCGGAGCCTTTGGCGATCCCGTTCAAGGTCACGGTCTGGTCGCCGATGCGGGCCTTGCGGGTGGCGAGCTTCGGGAAGCGGTCATTGGTCATGATCGCGCTGGCGGCCTGGTCCCAGCCGCGCGGCGCCAGCGTCTGACGCGCCTGCGGCAATGCTGCGATCAGCCGCTCATGCGGCAGCGGCGAACCGATCACGCCGGTGGAGGCTTGGTAGACCGTCGATTCCGAACAATCGAACAGCTCCGCCGCGGCGGAGCCGATCGCGCTGACCGCCTCCTCGCCGACGCGACCGGTGAAGGCGTTCGCGTTGCCGGAATTGACCACGATCACGCGGGCCTCGCCGCCCGGCAGATTGCGCCGGCACCATTCCACCGCCGCCGAGGGGGTCTGGCTGCGGGTCACAGACCCGGCGATGGTGGTTCCGGGCGCCAGCGACGCCACGAGCAGGTCCGGGCGATCCTGTCGGCTGATCTGCGATTCCGCGACCGCCAACAGGACGCCCTCTATCGGGGGGAGTTCTGCGCCTGGATCTTGTCCTCTGGACCAACCGATCTCTTGAATCACGGAACCCTCAAACCAGCAGCCTTACTTCAGCCTAGATCATGGAGTCTTGCCCGGCAACGGCTGACCTTCAAGGGTGAAGCGCTCGACTTTCGCCTTGGCTCGCAGCCCTTCGATCACGTCCGTCATCAGTTCCTGGCTCATCTCGCCGCGCAGCTGCTCGCGCGCCGATTCGAAGGTCGGCAGCGGCTGTTTGCGGCGCGCTTCGACCTTGATGATGTGAAAGCCGAACTGCGACTTCACCGGCTCTTTGGTGACTTCGCCCGCCTTCAGCGCGAACGCTGCGTCGGAGAATTCCGGCACCATGTCGCCGCGGGTGAAAAAGCCGAGGTCGCCGCCGTCGCGCGCCGAGCCGTCGCTGGATTTCGCCTTGGCGACGGCCGCGAAATCCGCGCCCTTGCGCAGATCGGCCAGCACGTCGCGCGCCTTGGCTTCGCTGTCCACCAGGATATGCCGGGCGCGAACCTCCTCCTGCGGTGGATTCTCCTTCAGGAAGGCGTCGAACTTCTCCCTCAGCTTGGCGTCGGTCAGCTGCGCGTCCAGGGCGCGGCGCAGATACAGCTCCTGGATCGCGCGCTCTTCGGCGTCGGCGACCTTCTGCTTCACTTCCGGCTCGTTCTGCAGCGAAGCGTTGCGCGCCGCCGCGGCCACCAGCTTGTTGTCGACCAGCCGCTCCAACAGCAGCGGGTAGACCGCGACCATCGACATCTCCAGCATCTGCGGCGGCAGGTTGGACAGCAGCGCGGTCACGTCGCGGCGCTTCACCTCGCCGCCCTCGACCTTGGCGAGGACCTGGTCAAGATTGCCGGGATTGGCCAGGAACTCCGCGATCGTCTGCGCCCGCGCCGGCGCGGCGGCGACGGTCGCGCACAGCGCCGCGGAAAGGATCAGCGTTCGCGCCCGCCGTGCGGTCGGCGAAAATAGCGACAGGGAATTCATCATCTGGGGCCTCGGATCATTCGGAGTGCGCGAAAGGAAACTCCGCTGTTGTCAATCGACAAGATGGGGTCGTGTCAATGGCTCTTCCAACGGCTATCCTTCGCACGCCATCGAGTGAAAGATCGCATCATGACCGAGAGCCCAGCCTACGCCGACCTGCTCGCGCTATACGAGGAGCATCCGAGCCCCAAGCGCGACCCAAGCGAAGAGCGGCGCCGGCTGGTGATTCGGCCGATGGAGTCGCTGGAGCGGATCAATCATTTCGTCTTCGGCGGCAAGCAGAGCTTCGGGCCAGGGACGCGGCTTCTGACCGCAGGCGCGGGGACCGGCGACGAGACGCTGTATCTGGCGGAGCAGTTGCGCGACCGCGGGGGCGAAGTGGTCTATCTCGATTCGTCGGAGGCGGCGGCCCTGATCGCCCAACGGCGGGCGGCGGCGCGCGGGTTGGACAACATCACCTTTCACTGCGGCCGGATCGAGGATCTGTCGTCGGCGGATCTCGGCCCCTTCGACTACATCCACTGCGCCGAAGTGCTGCATCTGACCGACGACCCCGATCTCTGCTTCGGCCGTCTCGCCGACACGCTCACGCCTGACGGCGGCATGGGGCTGGTCGTCAAGACCGCGCTGGGGCTCAGCGGCGGGGAGCCGTTGCGCAGGCTGGTCGATCGGATCGCCCCGTCGAACGCGAGTTTCCAGCAGCGTTATCAGGACGCGCTCGCGTTGACCTCCAGCTTGGCCCCGGAGCATCCGATATTCGCGCTGCGCGGCCGCGGCGTCGTGCTGCGCGACGCGGTGCAGGATCCGGGTTCCCTGCTGGAGCTGATCCTGGCGCCGCCCGGCGCCGGCTTCACGGTCGCCGCGATCCATGACCTGGCGGAGCGGTCGGGGCTGCGGGTGGTGGAGTTCACCCCGTCCGACGTCGCGGCGCCTCTCTTCACGCTGTTCTACAACCCTGATTTCTACATCGCCGATCCCAATCTGGCGCGGCGCTTCGCCGGCATGAGCGCGCGCGAACGGCAGGAGGCGGCGGAGATGCTGCATGGCGGCATGGCCGTGCACGGCGCCTATCTCAGCCGCGGCGAGGCGCGGGAGGCTCTGCCGACCGATGAAGAGATGATCCCCTCTCTCATGCTAGCGGCCTCCTGCTTTCGGATCGCCAATGGGCGGTTGATGATCACGGACTATGAGTCGCGCCCCTTCGAATTCGAGGCGACGCCGTCGATCCAGCTGATGTTCCACCTCATTGACGGCAAGAAGACGATCGGGGAGATCGTCGCGGAGGGAAACCGCATGCTGCAACAGGTCGGGCTGCCGGCAGCGGACCTGTTCGCCACCTTCCTGCATCTCTATTCCAACCTCAGAAACTTCGGTTGGGTGTGTTTGCGGCACAAATCCACGCCCGCCTTCGCCCGTCATGATCATCTCTACTACCCGGCGGCCGGGTGGGTCGCCCCTGGCTTCCAACCTGGCCCCGGATAAGAGCCTTAAAAAAATCAGATAGTTGCAGACCCGTTCGTTATTCCTGCTGTTCAATTCGACAGATTTATCAAATGATCCGGACAGGGGTAGGAAAAAGCGTCGCCAAGACGCCCGCCGGAGAACGGGAATGGCTGATACAATCAATGGCGCGGCGGACGAGCCGTCGGCGTCAACCCGAGCAAGTCGCCTCAACATCCGATACAAACTGTTGCTCGCCTTCGCGGGGACCGTCGCGATCCTGATCGCGAGCGGAGCGGTCAGCTCGATTTCCTTCAAAAACATATCGAGCGCCAGCGATCGCGTCACGACGGAGGCTCTGCCCTCGATCGAGCTCGCGCAGATCCTGATGGAGCAATCGGCGCGGCTCAGCGCGATCGGCCCGGCTTTGGCCGCGGCCGCCAATGACGGAGCGCGCGGCAGATTGACCGCCGAGATCGCCTCCGGCGTGGCGGAGATGTCCGCGACCATCGCCAAGATGGCCGCCGGCCAAGGCGACGGCGAGGCGCAACTGAAGACGACGCTGCAGGATATGGCGCAGCAACTCCAGGCGCTGGATCAGGCGGTCGCGAACCGGTTGAAGCTCGCGGCCGAACGCGCCGCCGCCTCCGACGAGCTGAAGCGCCAGCACGAGGCGCTCAACGCCAAGCTGACCCCGATCGCCGACGCGGCGAACAGCCAGATGCTGCGCGAGAGCGACAGTCTGAACGAAGGCACGAACAAGGCGCTCTCCAGCGTGGCTGCGGAGAACGCGCGCCAGGCGGCCGCGCTGCGGCGAGTCGAGGGGTTGGTGGAGGTGATGGTCGGCAGCGCCGAAAAGGCGGTCGCCGTCGAGATCGGCGCGGAAGGTTCGGCCCCCACCCTCAGCCGCATGATGACCATGCTCGGCCGGTCGGTCAGAACCTTCTCCACCGCGATCGCCGCCTTGCCGCAGGAGGACCGTGAGTCTCTTGAGCTTTCGGTCAAGGCCTTCACCGATCTGAACGTTCATCTGGTCGCGCTGCTCGAAGCGCTCGACGATCAGGACGACGCCAAGTCGGTTGAGGCGCAGAAGAAGCTGGCGGACGAGACCGCCGCCGCCACGTCGAAGTTGACCGCCGCGATCGCGGCGACCCAGCAGGCGCTGCCCGAGCGGCTGGCGCGTCAACTGGCCGAGGTGTCGATCGACAGCCAGCTCCGCATCGGCGGGTTCATCGGTGAAAGCGTCTCCGGCCTGCGTTCGATCCTGGAGCTGCAGGGCAAGGTGGATCTGCTCTACGGCCTGCTCAACGCCGGCGCCGCGACGGATGATCAGGGGGCGATCATCGACATCGAGTCTCAGGCGGAGGAGCGGTTGTCGCGCATCACCTTGTCCGCCTCGATGATCGCGACCGCCACTCATAACTTCGATCTGCCGGAGATGGTCGAGCGGCTGGTCGTGCTCGCCACCGGGCCCCGCAATGTGCTCATGCTGCGCCGCGACGAGCTGGCCTCGATCTCGACGGCGACGCGCGCGGTCGGCACCTTGCGCGGCGCGGAGACCCGCATGGTCAAGCTGGTGAAGGATCGCGTCGCCGTCGCTAAGGCGGAAGCGCTGGTCGCGACCGGCGCCATCGGGGAGACCATCGAGGCGGGCGAGACGCGGTTGTTCGCGTTGGTCATCGCAGGCGTGCTGCTCGCCGCGGCGATGTTCTGGGCTGTGGTCGAGCGCGGCATCGTTCGTCGGCTCTACGCCTTGACCAAATCCATGACGGAAA
>JBMLRS010000482.1:0-3285 GCA_049240905.1 Elsteraceae bacterium | reverse complement strand
AGATTGCCCAGCACCATCAGCTCGCCGAACTCCGCGCCGGCGGCGGCGCGCTTCTGGTCGAAATACAGCTCGCCGAACAATTGGCTGAAGGCGATATGCTGCTGCGGCGTCAGCTCCTGATCGGGGAAGACCAGCACGGCGTACTTGTAGAGCGCCTGCTTCAGCGCCTCGAAGTCCTCCGGCGAGATCGGCTCGCCGATGGCAAGTCCGCTCACTTCAGCGGCGAACAGCGGATGGCGGGGGGTGACGGTGAAGGACATCCTGCGGCTCCTGTCTTCAGATTAGCGGGGAACGACGCCGAGGCCGGGACCATCCGGCAGGACCCATTTCCCGGCGGGGTCGATGGTCGCGCCAAGGAAGGGGTCGTGGCTCAGCATCAGATGGAGGTCGAGGTCGGCGTAGTCCGCCAGCGGGGTCAGATGCACCCCGGCGGTGATCGCCAGCGAGGTTTCGATCCGGCAGCCGAGCATGACCTTCAGCCCCAGCGCGCGGGCCGTGTGGATCATCTTCAGCGCGGCGGTGATGCCCCCGCACTTCATCAGCTTGATGTTCACCCCGTCGGTGATGTCCTTGTGGGCGATGATGTCGTCCATCACGCCGATGCTCTCATCCAGCACGATCGGCAGATGCGAGTGCTGATAGAGCAGCGCCAGACCGCGCAGATCATCCTGATGCAGGGGTTGTTCGATGAACTCCACCCCGTTGGGAGCCAGCACGTCGTTGACCATGCGGATCGCGTGACGCGCCTCCCAGCCGCCGTTCACGTCCGCGCGGATGATCGCCTGGGGAACCTCTTTGGCGATCGCCTTGATGATCTCCGCGTCCCAATCGCAGCCCAGCTTCACTTTCAGATATTTGTATTTCTTCACCGCCTCCAGCGAGTGGCGGACCATGTTCGCCGTGCTGTCGATGCCGATCGTGTAGGTCAGATCCGTCGTCTTCTTCGGATCCAGCCCCAGCATCTTGTAGACGGGAACGCCGAGGATCTTGCCGGCGAGGTCGTAGAGCGCGAGGTCCACCGCGGTCTTGGCGCAGGCCGATCCGGCGAGGCTGTCCTCGATCCTGGTCATGATCTCGGTGAACTGGAACGGGTCGTCGCCCAAGGATCGTTTGAAGATGTCCAGCGCCGCGACCACCGTCTCCGGCGTCTCGCCGAATTTTTCCGAGGGCGCCGCCTCGCCATAGCCGGTCTTACCCTGAGCCGAGAGCTTGATGATGACGTTCGTCGTCTCGGTCGAGGAATGGTAGGAGATCGTCAGCGGCGCGGTCAGCGTCAGCCCGATCTTCTCGAAGCTCAATTCCATGGCGCTTTTCCTAGCTGGCCGCCGGCGCAGGGTCGCGCCGCAGGCGGGACAGGAACTGCTTCAGCCGATCGGTCTTGGGATTCTCAAGCAGCTCCGCCGGCGGCCCCTGCTCCACGATCCTTCCCTGATCCATGAACACGATCCGATCCGCGAACTTGGCGGCGAAGCCCAGCTCATGGGTGACGATGACCATCGTCATCCCCTCTTCCGCCAATTGGCGCAGCACGGAGAGGACTTCGTGGATCAGCTCCGGATCCAGCGAGGCGGTCGGCTCGTCGCACAGCATCAGCCGAGGGTCCATCGCCAGCGCGCGGGCGATCGCCACGCGTTGCTGCTGCCCGCCGGACAGCTCATGCGGGTAGGCCTCGAACTTGTCCGCCAGCCCGACGCGGGTGAGGATCTCCACGGCTTTGGCGCGGGCCTCCGCCTCCTTGCGCTCCAGCACCACCATCTGGGCCTTCATCACATTGCCCAGAACGGTCAGATGCGGCCACAGATTGAATTGCTGGAAGATCATGCCGATCCGCGCCCGCTGGGCGTTGACCTTGTGCGCCGGCTCGCGCACCAGCGAGGCGTTGTTGGCCATGCGGTAGCCCATCAGCTCGCCGTCCAACTTCACCCAGCCGCCGTCCGGATCGATCAGCATGTCGATGCAGCGCAGCAACGTGCTCTTGCCGCAGCCGCTGGGGCCGACGATGCAGACCACCTCCCCCGGCATGACCTTCAGATCCACGCCGCGCAGCACCAGTTCGCCGCCCAGCAGCTTCTCCAGCCCGCTCACCTCCAACAGCGGCGTGGCCGGCGCGCCCATCGTCCCGTCGCTCATCGCGCGGCCGCCGGGGTCAGGGCCCGCTTGAAGAAGCCCGCCTGCGCTTTCGGCCGCTCCCGCCGATAGGGTTGCAGCGCCCGCTCCAGCCAGCGCGCCAGCACCGACAGCGCGGCGGTGTAGGCCCAGTAAAGCCCCGCCACCATGGTGAAGGTCTCAATCGGGCTGAAAGTGTTCCCCTGAACGACCAGGCCGGACATGGTCAGCTCCTTGACGGTGATGGAGGACAGCAGCGAGGTTTCCTTGACCATGGAGAGCGTCTGGCTGGTCAAGGGCGGGATCAACACGCCCAGCATCTGCGGCGCGATCACGTAGCGCATGGTCTGGGCGCGCGACATGCCGACGGCCATGGCGGAATCCAGCTGGCCGCGCGGCACGGACTGGATCGCGCCGCGCACGATCTCCGCGAAATAGGCGCCGACATAGAGCCCCAGCGTGAGGATGCCCACGGTCATCGCCGGCAGCCGCAGCCCGTAGAACGGCAGCATGTAGTAGGCGAGGAAGATCTGGATCAGGAACGGCACGTTCCGGAACAGCTCGATATAGATCTGCGCGATCCAGCGCAGCGGCGGGAAGGAGGACAGCTTCATCAGCGCGATCAAGCCGCCCATGAACAGCGCCACGCAGAACGCGCCAATGGAGATCACCACGGTCAGGCCGAAGCCCTGCAGGATGATCGGCCAGTAGGTCGCGATGATGTCGAAATCGAATTTCATGGCGCGTCTCAGGCCAGCTTCGCCACGCCGCGCCGCTCCAAAAGGGCGAACAGCCGGCCGACGGTGAAGTTCAGGACAAAGAACACGATGGCCGCCGCGGCCAACATCTCGAACGGTCGATAATTCTGCGAGAACAGCTGCTGAGAGGTCCGCAGCACCTCCAGAACCGTGATCATGGAGACGATCGGCGATCCCTTCAGCACGATCGTGAATTCGTTCATCAGGGCCGGCAGCATCACCCGGAAGACCTGGGGCAGCAGCACAAGGCGCCATTGCGGGACGCGGCGCAGGCCGAGAGCGGCGGAGGCTTCGAACTGCCCCTTTGGCACTGCGGTGACGCCTGATCGCACGATCTCCGCGACGAAGGCGGAGCTGTTCATGCCCAGCGCCAGGATCCCGGCGGCGAGCGGCGGCAGGTCGATCCCCACCGCCGGCAGCA
>JBMLRS010000481.1:0-2515 GCA_049240905.1 Elsteraceae bacterium | reverse complement strand
CGAAGCGGCGCGCGGCGCCGCCGCTCCAGGCGTAGGCCAGTTCGGGCAGGGTCAGGCGGCCTGTCGCCACACCCAGGCTGTAAAGCAGGGGGAGGCGCGCCTCCACCCCCGGGGTTCCGTTGGCGATCTTGTCGAAGGAGGCGGCGCCGAGAGCCTTGGCCTCCGCGCTGTAGGAGGCGTCGTCGGAGGTGACGGCGCAGATCTCGCGGGTCTGCACGCCGCGCCACATCCGGTCCTGGGTCGCGGGGTCGCGCAGCGGCGGGCTCATGACGTAGAGATGGCCGTCCGGTCGGTCATACTTCTCGGCTGTGAGCGCCAGATAATGGGTGCAGGTCTCTGCGCTGGCGTCCTGGCCGGCGGCGCGCGCGGCGGTGATCAGATCCAGGGCGGGGCCGGAGTTCAGGTGGAAGATGTGGAGCGGGCAATGGGCGTCCTGCGCCAGCAGCAGGCCACGCTGCACGGCTTCTGTCTCCGCCAGCGCGGGGCGGGAGAGGGCGTGGAAGCGGGGGGCGACTTCTCCGGCGGCCAGATGGCGGGCGATCAGCCGGTCGATGATCGAGGCGTTCTCCGCATGCAGGCCCAACAGGCCGCCGGCGGCCCCGATTGCGCTCATCAGCTCATGCAGCGGGCCGTCCTCGACCTTCAACTGCTCGGTCTCATAGACGGTGTAGACCTTGAAGGAGGAGGCGCCGGCGGCGACGATCGCCGGGACCTCGGCCAGGCTGGCGTCGGTCACGTCGGTGACGATCAGATGCAGGCCGAAATCGCAGGCGACATGGCGATCGGCCTGGACCCGGCGATGCTTGAACCCGTCCATCAGGCTGCGGCCGCGCCGTTGCAGCGCGAAGTCGATCACGCTGGTGACGCCGCCGCGCAGCGCCGCGATCGTGCCGGAATGGAAATCGTAGACGCTGCGCTGGCCCATGAAGCCGATCAGGAAATGGACATGCGGATCGATCCCGCCCGGCAGCAGGATGCGGTCCCGCCCGTCGATCACCCGCTCCCCCCGGCCTGAGCCGGGATCGACGACGTCCTGAATGATCCCGCCTTGCACCAGAACGTCCGCCGGCTCCGCCCGATCGGGCTGAACGACGGTCGCGTTGGCGATGACGAGATCGGCGGACATCAGCGCAGCATTTCGCGGGAGATGACGATGCGCAGGATTTCCGACGTGCCGCCGCCGATCTCCGCCAGCTTGGCGTCGCGGTAATGGCGCTGCATGTCGAACTCCATCAGATAGCCCCAGCCGCCCATCATGCGCATGCCGTTGAGGGCGGCGCGCATGTAGGTCTCCGACGAGGCCAAGTTCGCGATGGCGGATTCCTTGTTGTTGGGCACGCCGCGATCGACCAGCCAGGCGCTGCGGTAGAGCAGCAGGCGGGCGGCGTCGATCTCCATCTCCATGTCCGCGAGCTTGGCGCGGGTGAGCTGGAAGGAGGAGATCTTCTGGCCGAACTGCTCTCGCTCCTGGGTGTAGGTCAGCGCCTTGTCCAGGCAGGATTGCGCCGCCCCGACATTGACGGCGGACAGGCAGCAGCGCTCGTAATCCAGGGTCTTCAGCACGTTGCGCCAGCCGCGATGCGGCGCGCCGACCAGCGCGTCGGCTGGCAGGCGCACGTCGGTCAGGAAGATCTCGGTCAGGCTCATCGGCTTCAGCCCCAGCTTCTTCAGCCGGCGGATCTCCACCCCAGGGGTCTTGGGGTCGAGCAGGAACATGGTGATGCCGTCATGCTTGGGCGCGTCCGGATCGCTGCGCGCCATCAAGAGGATGTAATCCGCCTCGTCGGCGCAGGAGCAGAACATCTTCTGGCCGTTGATCAGCCAGCCCTGATCGTCCAGCACCGCCTTGGTGCGCAAGGAAGCGGCGTCCGAGCCGGATCCCGGTTCGGACAGGGAGAAGGCGAAGCGGATTTCGCCGCGCGCGAGACGCGGCAGCAGGGTCTTTTTCTGCTCCTCGCTGCCGAAATGGCCGATCGCGTCGGCGGCGATCACGATGGTGGTGTAGTAGATGTTGGCGGCGGCCTCAAAATATCCGGCCAGGGTCTCCAGGAAGACGGCGAGGTCGGTGCAGGTTCCGCCGGTGCCGCCATATTCCTCCGCTATGGGTATGCCGAGCCAGCCCTGCGCCGCCAATTTCTGGAACAGCTCCTTGGGGAAGCGCTCCGCTTCGTCGCATTCGCGGACATACTCGATCGGGCATTCCCGGCGCAGGAATTCATCCAGCGCGGCGCGCATGGCTTTCTGGGTGTCGGTGAGATCGAAATCCATCAGGAGGCCGTTCTTGGAGAGGAATTGTGGATCATCGCCCGCTCCAACGCGGCGGGCGCTTCTCGGCGAAGGCGCGCGGACCTTCGAGAAAATCATCGGAGGCGCGCATGCGGGCGCGGGCGGGCAGGCCGGAGCGCATGGCCTTGAAGGAGGCTTCGTCCGACAGGCCGTCGACCGCGCGGGAGACCTCGAGGAGGGCTTCGACTGCGAGCGGCGCGCAGGTCGCGATCTGGGTCGCGATCTCCCG